>CAWVXN010000001.1:0-30636 GCA_963933695.1 uncultured Myxococcales bacterium
CGCCACACCGGGCATAACGTCGAGAACGGTCAGGCCCGGGCGATCTCCCGCCAACACGCCGGGGACCAGGCTCAGGACGACGCCAAATGCTGCCAGAGCAGTCGCGATGGTCACGCTTTCCCGCAGATTGGGCCAACGCCCGGTCAGTGCGATTCCCACCGCACCCAGGAGCGGCAACAACACCGCGGTCCCAACGGCGGTCTCCGGAGTCATGATGCGCCCCCCAGCAAAAACTGTGCGGCGGTATGGGCGACGCCTGCAGTCAGCTCGGTGTTGAGCCCGAAATACACCGTACCCCCGATCAATATCCAGGTGGGCACAAGCATGGAGAGCGGTGCCTCGTCCCGCTCAACGGGGACGGCGGACTCGCGGAAGTACATGATCTCGACCACTCGCCATACATAGACCACCGCGAGGAGCGAACTCGCCAGGATAAAAAAAGCGACCAGGTAGAGTCCCTTGTCGAGTGCGCCAAGCACCAGAAACCACTTGCTCACGAAACCGACAGTTCCGGGCACACCGATTAGGCTCAACCCGCCCACGACAAAAGCCGCCATGGTTAGGGGCATCTTTCTCCCCAGCCCCCGTAGCGCCTCAAGATCCGGAGAGGCAACGCGCGAAAGTGCGCAGGCCACGACCAGGAAAAGCCCCCCCTTCATCAGCGCATGGTTGAAGAGATGCACCAGGCCGCCCGTCAATCCATTCAGGTTCGCCAGGCTGAGGCCCAGAGTCATATAACCAATCTGAGCGATACTCGAATAAGCGAGGAGGCGCTTGATATTCGTCTGCTGAATCGCCGCGAGAGAGCCCACCACCATGGCCGCCAGGGACAGGGGCAGGAGTAGACTCGATAGTCCGATTGTCTCGAAGAAGAAAGCCGCACCAAAGATGCCGAAGATCACACGTACCAAAACGTAATAAGCCACCTTGGTAGCTGTGGCAGAGAGAAACGAACTGACCATCGACGGCGCGAATGTGTAGGCATTCGGAAGCCATTGATGGAGGGGGAATGCCGCAAGCTTGATACTCGTTCCCACCACCAGGAACGCCGGGGCAATCCAGACTGTCCGGGATTCGAGGACTGGAGGGAGCCGCCGAGCCAGATCCACGATATTGAGCGTGCCGGTCATCTGGTAGATCAGCCCCGTCCCGATCAGGATAAACGTGCCTCCGATGGTGCCCATCACGAGATACGAGAAGGCCGCGGTGAGAGCGCCTCGATCCCTTCCCAGCCCAATCAATGCGTATGCGGAAAGCGAAGAGATCTCCAGAAAGACAAAGATGTTGAACAAATCCCCGGTGATCGTGATTCCGAGTAGCCCTGCCAGGCACAGAAGAAAGAGGGAGTAGAAGAGGTAGTACCGCTCCCGAGGAATCCGCAACTCACGCCCGTCCAGGGGAAAAGGAATCACAACCGCGCCGATCGTTGCCACGATAACCAGCACATAGGCGTTCAGGACATCCACCCGATACTCGATGCCCAGGGGAGCCGCCCAACCGCCCAGGGCATAGGAAATCGTCCCGTGGGTCAGAACCTGTTCGAGCAGTGCCAATGCAATGGCAAGGCACGACCAAGCAACGGCAACCGCAAACACACGAACCCAGCTCGCCCGACGCAGCAGAATGCAAATCGGCGCGGCCATCATGGGTACCACGGTCTGCAGGGCAGGCAGGTGTTCGTTCACTCTGCCGCCCGATCCATTTCGCGCAGGGTGTCCTCTTCTACGCTGCCATACTCTTCGTAAATGCGAACGATGAGGGCCAGGCCAAGGCCCGTAGTCGCCACGCCGACGACGATCGCTGTCAGCATCAATACGTGGGGAAGAGGGTTCGAATAAACAACATCCGCCGCGCCCTCCGGAATGTTCGGAATGATAGGAGCTGTTCCTCCCTCCACTTTCGCGATGGAAACCCAGAACATGATGACCGAGACCTGGAAGATATTGAGACCCATCATCTTCTTAACCAGATTTTCCCTCGCGATAAGGATATAGAGGCCGATCATCATCAAAACTATGACCATCCAGTAGTTCCAGAGACCGAGCATCTCCATCATGCAGTCCTTCGGCCCGCGAAGGCGTAGAAGATCGCAAGCATTGACGCGCTAACCGTCAGCCCAACACCCAACTCGATGAGCAGGATCCCAAGATGGAGTCCGTGCATCGGATCGTGTGCATCAAGGACCTTGTAGTCCAGGAAATTCCCATTCAGAAAAAGCGATGCAATACCAACACATCCGTAGAGCAACAGCCCCAGGGATGCCCCCCATTCGACAACGGTCCACGGCACCACCCGCTGGAGATTCTCAAGACCAAAGACCAGCCCGTAAAGAACAAAGCCCGAGGTGAAGATCACACCCGCTTGAAAACCCCCTCCCGGACCGTAATCACCATGGAATTGAACGTAGAGCCCGAAAAGGAGAATGAACGGGATAAAGAAGCGAGAAACAACACGCACCACGAGTTTCTCGCGCATACGCATCAAGGGGATTTTCATTTTTCCTCTTCCCCCTTCCGGCCCCGACCACTTGCAAGCAAAGCCATCACGCCCAGGGCAGCCGTAAAGATCACCGCCGTCTCGCCCAGGGTGTCAAACGCCCTGTAGCTCCCAAGAATCGCCGTGACGATATTCGGAATACCAAACTCGGCCTCGGTGCCCGCGATATAATCCGGCGCAAGATATTGATGAATCGTCGCCGTCGGATCGCCATACGCGGGCATCTCCAAGGTGCCCAAGAAAAGCGCTCCTCCCGTCAGAAAGACGATGACGAAGGGAAGAATCCGCAAAGGCCTCTCCCTCTCCTCCCTTACTGTCAAGGAAAGGGTTCCGAGCATCAGTACCGTGGAAACCCCCGCGCCCACCGCCGCCTCGGTAAATGCAACGTCTACGGCATCCATCAGGGTAAAGAGCCCGGCGGAGAGAAGGCTGAAGATGCCGGTCAGCATTGCGGCAGCAAACAGGTAGTCGAGCCGAGCAATCACGACGGCGGTCACCACAAGAAAAGCAAGCAGGAGAAACTCAATGGGAATCATTTTCATCCCCTCCTGAAGGGCTGATCCCAACCGTCGAATCGCCCATGGGAACCCCATAGCCGTGGGCAGCTCGGTAGAGCGCGTGTCCCGCAGTGGGGCCAGCCAAGTAGAGGAAGGCCAAAATCATCACAAGCTTCACGCCGACCAGGCTGAACCCAGCCTGAAACATCAAGCCCACCAGGATGAGCCCAGCCCCCATCGTATCAGTGATGCCCGCCGCGTGGGTGCGCGTCCAGAAGTCGGGCATTCTGAGCAGACCCATCGCCCCGATAATGCAAAATATCGATCCGCAGATCAGACAGACCCAGCTCACGACATCGGGAATGGAAGTCAAGATGCCGGCTCCTCATCGTCTCGAGCCAGGTTGCCGAAGCGCACAAATTTAAGCACCGCGATGCTTCCGATGAAATTGACTAGCGCGTACACCAGAGCCAGGTCGAGCCATTCTGGCCGACCGGTCAGGAAGCCACTCACAGCAATCAGCAAAACCGTTTTCGTACCAAACATATTGATCGCAAGAATACGGTCGAAGACCGTCGGGCCACGAACTGCCGCAACGAGCGCGATCAGCATCGTTACAAGAATGCCCAACATGGCGACCTCGAACATCAGTGGGCACCTTCCGTTCGGCATACCCGGCGGTCCATCTCACCCTCCTCGACGCATGCAGCGGATTCCTCGGTGAGTGCATGGACAAGGATTTGATTATCCCGCACATCGAGGCTGATGGTTCCGGGAGTCAAGGTGATGGAGTTGGCATAAATGGCTTGGCCCGTTTCTGTCTTCTGGCTGGCAGGGACTCGGATCAACCGGGGACTGATGGGGAGCCGGGGATTCAAAATGATACGCGCAACGTCGAGATTCGACTTGAATATCTGCCAGACAAGCCAGGGAAGATAGAGAAGCAAGCCCAGTCCCGGGTATTCATCGTCTTCGGACTCGGAGAAGCGATCCATCCGCCGGGTGATCGCCAGCACGGTGAGCACCGAAACCAAGCCAAGACCCAGCAACAAGGGTTCGGCATGACCGGACCAGAGCAGCCAGGCTGCGATGAGCATCAATGCCGTTGTTAGAGTCCGGCTCAAGAAATTCCCGACAAGTTGAATCGATGGGTTTTATTCGACTGAGCACGAAATCTATGCTTTTCGGCGCAGAAGTTCCAGATAATCCCACCCGGCTGAACCCGGAACTAGGACCCCAGGGCTCCGCTCTACGATTCCTCGACAGAAACCCTGCCGGTACCCTCCGCGCTGGGGCCCGGGTTGAACCGTTCCATGGCGGTTTCGATGCCTTCGGCGAGGAATACGTCCAGAGCGTCCACCGCAAGCTCCACGTGGCCGTTCAGGGCTAATGCCTCGGCTTCGCTGAAGGGGGAGAGGACGAAATCAATCACTGTCCCCTCGGGCGAAGGGGGCCTACCTACACCGAAGCGCAGGCGCGGGAAGCGGCGTCCTCCCAGGGCGTCGATGATACTTTCCACCCCGCGATGTCCTCCCCCACTCCCGGACGGACGAAGCCTCAGTCGACCGAAAGCAAGATCGAGGTCATCGTAGATCACGATCAGGTCCCGAGAGGGATCCATTTTCGGAGAGTCTTCGAGAGCGAGCCCCAAGGAGCGCCCGGAGGCATTCATGAAAGTCTTGGGCTTCAGGCAGGCTGTGGCCAGGCCCGCCGCCACGCCAAGCCCGAATTCACCCTCCCAGCGCTCGGCACCCACGGAGATGCGGTGCCGAGATGCGAAGGCATCCACGATCCTGAACCCGATATTGTGGCGTGTACCCGCATAGGCCGGGCCCGGATTCCCGAGCCCGACGACGAGGCGAAGGCCCGAGGCGCTCAGCCGCTTGAGTCCTTGTCCCCGGCACCTTTGGCTTCGGCGTCGGCTTCGGAACCCTCGGAGCCAGCTTCGCCCTCCGCAGATTCGGCACCCTCTTCGCCCTCTTCCGGTGCGACGACTTCTTCCTCCACCGCCTTGGGCATGAGAACTGATACCACCGAAAGTTCTTTATCGCTGATTAGTTCGACACCCGGGGGCAATTCGATATCCACCACGTGCAGTGACTGGCCCAACCCGAGCCCCGAAACGTCGGCTATGACTTCGTCGGGGATCGAGCCCGGGAGGCACAGGAGTTCCAATTCGCGCAATGAGTGCTCGATCACTCCCCCTTCGAGTAGGCCGGGTGCACTGCCTGACAAATGAATCGGGACGGATATGTGAAGCCGCTCGGCCATATCGATCTCAAAGAAATCCGCGTGCAGAACAGCGCCACGCACTGGTTCACGCTGCAGTTCTTTGACCATAACCACGCGGTTCGCCACCGAGGCATCGCCTGTCAGGTCAAAGAGCGTGTTGATGCCTGCGTGGCTCTCCTTGATTTTACTTTGCAGAACCTTCGGGTCAAAGCTGATGGGAACCGCTTCCCGACCGGCTCCGTAGACCACGCCGGGAGCCCTTCCATTTGCGCGCAGTTTGCGGTTGTAGGACTTGCCCGTCCCCGTTCGACTTTCCAGGGCAATCGAAACTTCAGCCACCGATTTTCTCCTCAGATTCCAGATCGGCTCCCAGAGGGCTACCGATACGTGCGCAGCCTAGAAGAGGCTACTGACACTTTCTTCGTTATTGATACGCCGAATTGCCTCACCAAGATGCTGGGCAACCGACACGACATTGATCTTGTTGCTCTCCTGCGCTTCTGGGCGCAGGGGAATGGTATCCGTGACAATCAGGCTCTTGAGTTCGCTCTCGGCTATACGCTTGAGAGCCGGACCCGAGAGCACCGGGTGCGTAATCGCCGCGTAGACGCTCGTAGCACCCGCACCCATCAATGCCTTGGCGGCTTCACAGAGCGTTCCCGCTGTGTCGACCATATCATCGACAATGACGCAGGTCTTGCCTTCCACGTTACCAATGATGTTCATCACTTGGGCCACATTCGCGACTTCCCGGCGCTTGTCGATAATCGCGAGGTTGGCATCCAATCGCTTCGCGAAGGCCCGGGCGCGCTCCACGCCTCCGGCGTCCGGAGAGATGATCATGATTTCGCCTTGGACCTCAGCCTTAACTACCTGAAGCAACAAGCTCGTCGCGTAGAGATTATCCACAGGGATATTGAAGAACCCCTGAATCTGCCCGGCATGCAGATCCATGCAAAGCATTCGATCCGCGCCTGCAGTCGTGATCAGATCCGCGACCAGCTTGGCCGTAATGGGCGCTCTGGGTTTTACCTTGCGGTCCTGGCGGGCGTAGCCGTAGTAGGGAACCACGACGGTGATTCTTCTCGCCGACGCACGTTTGAGCGCGTCGATCATGATCAGCAGTTCCATCAAATTCGCGTTGGCGGGTGCGCACGTCGATTGCAACACGAAACAATCCTGGCCGCGAACATTCTCGCCTATCCCCAGACTGCATTCGCCGTCGCTGAAAGTACCGACATCGGCCTTTCCCAGCGAAATTCCTAGGCAAGCGGCCACGTCACGAGCCAGACCCTGGTTCGCGTTTCCTGAGAACAGTTTGAGACTCTGCATTCTTCTGCCTTCGTCTTACCCGGCTGCTTCCGGGTTCAGTTCCCCTGCCAAACGACGGGCCTGGCTGGGGCGGTAGGACTCGAACCTACAAATGGCGGCTCCAAAGGCCGCTGCCTTACCATTTGGCGACGCCCCAGCAATAACTCTCAGCCCGATCATCTCAATCCGCGGGCGCCAGTCTGGAACGCCCTTCGATCTTTTCATCTCGGGCGAGATCTTACCCATCAGGCAGCGTCCCAGCGAGCCGAGACCATCCTTCCCCCCGCAGGGCCAATTGCTTAATCGCGCTTTTTGCCTCCGACCGAGCCTTGAAGATCCCAAAGCTTGTGGCACCGCTTCCCGACATGCCCACCGCTTGGGCTCCCAAGTCGACCAGATGCCGCTGAATTCGACCAATCGAAGGGCAGATCTGGCGTGCCGCATCCTCAAGGTCGTTCCTCAGGAAATCGCCCAACCGTGCCCAATGAGCGACGGAATCCTTCGGATCCAACGCTGTCCAATCCGCGAGGGACCGCAGCGTAGAGCCTGGCTGGGCTGCCGTCAACGTGGGCGAGAGCGCATCCCAAGCCTCAAAAACCGATGCTGTGGACAGGCTCTCTCCCGGGTTGGCAAGCACCAGGCTAAGTTCGGGCAGGCCACCCACCGGCGTGACTTGCTCGCCGATTCCCTCGACCAGCGCTGGACGCGGGGACAGGAAGAAGGGCACGTCGGCCCCGAGCGAGAGGGCCAGGGCGGCCAGACGTCGCGGAGTGAACGCACCGGGGATCAGGGCGTCGAGCGCTCGAAGGACCGCGCCGGCATCGCTCGAGCCCCCGCCGAGTCCGGCGGCCAACGGAATTCGCTTGACGAGCTTCAACGAAACCGAAAACTTCACCCCACCCGCGGCCAAAAATGCTTCGGCTGCGCGAAAAGCTAAATTGTCATCCCCCTCGGGGAGATCACCCAGTCCGCTTGCATCGGGAGCCGCCACACAGTCGAGGGCCACCCGTGGCTCAGGCGCCGGAGCGGTCTCCACGAAGACCTCGTCGGAAAGGTCGACCGGCACGAACAAGCTCTCGATGAGATGATATCCATCGGCCCGGCGGCCGAGCACCCGGAGGCCGAAATTGACCTTGGCGGGAGCCAGCTCGAGGCGGCCAGCAGTCGGCAGGCGCTCGTCACGGCTCGCCATGGCTGTCGCCTAGGCGTCGAGCTCGACGAAATGCAGGCGCAACTCGTAGAGCAGGCTATCGATGAGCTTGGCCTCGTCGGGCTCAAGGTTGCCCCGGGTCTTCGCCTGGAGCATCTCGATGGTATCGATCGTCTGCTGGGCGATTTCGCGGCTGGGAGAGATCATTTCCTGGGTCTCCGAGTCGGCGATCAGGCCCATCTGGTACAGCGCGGTGGTCGACAACGAGAGGACAAAGGTCGAAAAATCGATGGCCGGAAGCTGAGGAGCCGCCGAACCCGGCCCGCCGCCACCTGCACCCGACTGATCGCTCACCGCCCCACCTCCGCCTAGTCCCTCTCGTTGAGCGCCGAGGTATCGGACTCGGAACCCAAAGCATGGCGCGCGCCCTCAAAGCGCTGGACCACGGTCGCCGTGGAGCCCACCGCCAGAATCCAGAGGGCCGGCACCATCAGGCCGAGGATTCCACCCGCGATCAGCAGGCCGATGCGCTCTCCGCGCTCCACCACACCGCCGGGCAAGGCCAGGTCCAACGACTCCGCACGGGCCTTGGAGTAGGAGGTCAGGACGCTCGAAGTCAGCCCGGTAGCGGCCACGAGCGCCGTCACTTGCTCTCCGGCGGCGGCGAAGTGAATGACCAAGCCCAACATCACCGCGATGTCCACAAGGCGGTCGAGGGTTGAGTCGAGAAAGGCGCCGAAACGAGTTTCAATGCCGTGATACCGGGCCACTACCCCATCGACGAGATCGCAAAGACCCCCGACTGCCAGCACGATCGAACCCGCCACGAACTGGCCTGCCCCAAAGGCCGCAGCCGCCACCAGACAGAGCATTGCGCCCAGGATCGTCAGGAGGTTCGGGTCGATTCGCCCCCTGAAGAGAAAAGGAAGAACCCGCTGAACCCATCCGTCCAGCTTATGCCCGAATTTGTCTTTAATCACACCCTGACCCTCATCCGGCCCTTGGCTCGTTGGCGAGGCTTCGCTGACTTGAGAAGCGCTCATCCCCCGGCCGAGCCGGGCTCCAAGGATCACGCAAGTCCTTGCTGTATATGGGCTAAATCAAATCCCTGCGGATTCGGCGGCATCCGCATCAAGCGCCGGAGCCGGCTCTTCATCCTCATCGCTGATCTTGTCCACAGAGTCGGGCAGAGAGGCCAACTCGGCTTGGAGTTCCTCCTCACTCGCCCAGCCCGAGCGGCCTTCCATCCGGCGGTCAAATTTCATCTTGCGTTCGGCCTCAAGGTTCATCGGATCTTTCTCCTTCTAAAGCCCTGGGGCCACATCGGGCTCTCAGGGAAGAACCGGCGAACCTAGCAGATCGGTGCCCATGGGGGATATGGGCGTTTTTCAACCCTCGGCCACTCTTCCTCGGGTAGACTGAGCCACCGATGACCCGACCTCTCTTGACCAGAATATTGCTCGGCGGCCTAGTGGGCCTCCTCGCCCTGCAGCCGAGTTGCTCGACGAGTTCACCGGGTTTCGAAGATGTCGCCCCGGCCAAGGAGCTCTACGCCGAGGGACTCGCCCTTATGGAGGGTCGCCGGATCCTGGGGGTCTACACCTGGGTCAACTACAACCGGGCCCGGGAGCCTTTCCAGGCCATCATCGACAACTACCCCTACAGCGAGTACGAAACCGAAGCCCAGATCAAGATCGCCGATGCCTATTTCGCGGAAGCCAACTACGAAGAGGCCCTCTCCTACTACAGGGGCTTTGCTGATCTTCACCCCCAGCATCCCAAGGTTCCCTACACCGTGCTCCGCTCGGCCCTTTGTTATTACAACCAAATCGAGTCCATCGACCGCGACCAGACGGCTACCCGAGAGGCCCTGAAATATCTGGAGTTGCTGAGCACCCGGTACCCCTACGCGCCAGCGACCCAGGAAGGAGAAGTCATTCTTCACCGGCTCCGGACCCGGCTGGCCGACAACATGATGGAGATCGGAGATTTCTATCTCGAACGAACCCAATATCAGTCGGCGGCGACACGCTATCGCCGGGTACTCGACAACTATCCTGGGCTCGGAAGCGATGCGGAAGCCCTATACAAGCTCGGGCTCTGCTACGAAGAAATGAAACGCGTCGACGAGGCCTTGCGCCTTTACCACGTGGTGCTCGAAAATTTCTCCAGTTCGAGAGACGCTGAGCGCGCAGCGGAACGAATTGCCGGTGCCGAGTAGGCCTCGCCTTGCGCGGAACTCGGTCATCCTCGCCAGAGATCGATGAAACTTTTGCCTCGAAGTCCTCGGTGTCCTCGATACAGGGAAGCGGGCTCCAGAGGCGTGGCCGGGGTAGGCACCCACTCAGCGACTCGGACATAGAGCGGAGGGAGAATCCATGGCTAACCAGGAAACGCTGACCCTCCTTGACGGAATTGTTCTGGTGATACTCCTTCTCGGAATCACCCGGGGCATTTTTATCGGTATGGTGAGGGAGACCTTCTCCATGGCCGGGCTGGCCGCCGCCGTCCTCGCCGCGCGCTACGGGATTCCAACGGTCTCCGGTGCGATCGAAGAAATCAGCCAGGGAGCAATCGGCCCATCGCTCGCGCCCTGGCTCGCGGGCACTCTGCTGGCCATCGGAGCCGTTTCCATCGCGACCCTGATCAGCCGACTGGTGCAACGCGGCATCCGGGCCGCTGGGCTTACATGGCTCGACCGCACGGGGGGGGCCGCTCTTGGCGCGGTTGAAGGCCTGCTCGTTGGGCTCCTGGTCGTGCTCGGTGCCACTTTTGTCATTGGACGGGAACACCCATCCATCGACGGTTCCCGCAGCCTCGCGCTCTACGACACCGCTCAAAAATACTGGGGAGAAAAGGCCGAGGATCTACCGAGTATCGCGGCCCCAGGCGACTGGCTCTAACGAACCGAGGCCAGCCCTGCCCCCACCGCCGAGCGGCTATAACCCGGATTCACCGATCAGGTCCAGTAGTTTCTGGGGCGCTTCGTCCTCGGCAATATTGCGGGCAACTACGTCCTTGCCCGCGTACAGAGTGACCCGGCCAGGGCCAGAGCCCACGTAGCCAAAGTCTGCATCCGCCATCTCACCCGGACCGTTCACGATACAGCCCATTACCGCAATCTTGACCCCCTTGAGATGCGATGTCGCCGACTTGATTCGCGCGGTCGTTTCTTCGAGATCGAAAAGAGTTCGTCCACACGAAGGGCACGAAATGTATTCCGTTCGGGTGGTCCGCAGTCGCGCACCTTGCAAAATGCGGTACGCAATATCGAGCGCAGTCTCCGGTTTCTCGAAGCCACCCACTGAGACCATGTCGCCCACTCCATCACAAAGCGGAGCCCCGAGGGCAATCGAGGTCTCGATCATTTGCAATTCCGGATCAACCGTCTCAGGCAAGCCATACCGCAATACGATGGGAAGATCGCCGAATCCTTCGGCTTCGAGCAGCGCCGAAAGAAGCCGAACAGCATGCACGGGCCGGCTTGATTCAACGGAGAACATGACAATGGGCGGCCGACTTCCAGAGGTGGCCTTGAGAACCCGATCGACAAGAACGGGAAGTTCATTCAGCTCGGCTTGAAGACACCACTCCAGCGCGACTTTTGAATCCAGGGACAGCCGGCAAATCGCTTCCAGGACGCTCGAGGAACAATCCGAATCTACATCCGCCACCACACGAGCAGAGCCTGGTGGAACCGTCCCAGCCCCGGCCAGAAGCAAAGCATCCATGCGCACGGAAAAGGGGACTCGGATCCCTTCATCGTCGAGCGCGGCACGGAAACGGGCAAGTCGGTCAACCTGGGAATCAGCGTCGAATCGGACGAGCAGAGACTCGCATTCAACGTCCTTGACCGCTGCAAGGGAACCGGCGACTCGACGGGCGGCGTGAGTGGGGTCAATCCAGTACCCGGGGTTCGACATTTCGAGTTCCACCCGCACGGGCTCGGGCCCGCCCAAGCCGAGGGGACCCAACGCGACTCGCCGGGTTCTCCGACGAGCGTGGGAGTAGGGATCCATGAAAGCTGGCAGATCAATATCCAGGGCTTCGCGGTGGGCGTCCACGGCCCAACGATCAGAGCTTCGGAAACCCAATTTCTCGGCAACGGGAATTTCTCGAACCGGGTCCTCGGTCAGAGAGACGCGAATCGTGTCACCGAGACCATCCTCCAGGAGGGAACCAATCCCAATCGCACTCTTGATTCGCCCATCCTCGGAGTCACCCGCCTCAGTCACGCCGAGATGGAAGGGATAACTCGGACGTCCCTCGTCACGTTCCTCCAGACGAGCCGCAAGGAGGCGGTAGGCCTGGATCGCCACGTGGGTGTTGGACGCCTTCATGCTGAAGATCACATCGTAATACCCCGCGTCCTCGCATACGTCGAGAAATTCGAGGGCACTTTCGACCATTCCAGCAGGCGAATCCCCGTACCTGTTCATCACCCGATCGGAGAGTGACCCGTGGTTCGTTCCGATCCGCATGGCAACGCCATTTTCCTTGCAACGGAGAACCAGGGGCCGAAAACGGTCGGCGACCCGGGCCAACTCATCGGCATATTCGAGATCAGAATACTCCCGAACTTCGAACTTTTTCTTGTCCGCATAGTTTCCGGGATTGACGCGAACTTTTTCAATCGACTCGGCGGCGATCATCGCTGCGTTGGGGGTGAAGTGGATATCCGCAACTAGAGGAATATCCACGCCTCGCGCATGGAGCATCGCCTTGATATTTCGCAGGTTCTCGGCATCCCGGATCGAAGGCGCCGTCACCCGCGCGATTTCGCAGCCCGCCGCTGCGAGTCGTTCGATTTGGTCCACGGTGGCCCGGGTGTCCATGGTGTCGGTATTCGTCATGGATTGGATGCGAATCGGACAATCGCCGCCAACACCCACGTGACCGACCTGAACCACCCGCGTGAGGCGTCGTCTCGTGATCCATGGATCGATCGTAAAATTTTTCTTCATGAATACCCTGCCAACTAACAGCTCACTGGACGCCGCAGAGGTTATAGAACCGCTCGATCGCTTCTTCGATCTTCGATGCGTCCTTGCCTCCGGCCTGTGCAAAATCCGGGCGACCGCCCCCTCCCCCGCCTACGATCGCGGCCACCTCACGAATCAGGTCGCCCGCCTTGAACCGCGGGGTAAGGTCCTTGGTTACGCCGACTGCCAGCACAACCTTGCCCTCGTTCTCCGCCATCAGCAGAACGACACCCGACTCCAGTCGGTTGCGGAGATCATCCACCATGCTGCGCATCGCTTTAGCGTCCACGCTTTCGGTGCGAGCCCCCAGTATCTTGACGCCATCGACCTCCTTGACTCCGCTGAGAAGGTCCGATGCCTCAGAGCCTCGGCTCGCGTTACGCAAGCGCTCGATTTCGCGTTCAAGGTCCCGGCTCTCAGCGACGAGTTTCTCCACTCGACCCGGCAAATCGTCAAGGGAAACCTTGAGCACATCGGCAGCCGCACGCGCGCTCTGCTCCTGCTGGCGTATATGCGCCAGTGCCCCCAACCCGGTCAGCGCTTCGATACGCCTTACGCCCGCTGCGATCCCGGTTTCTGAAATCACCTTCAGGATCCCCAAATCACCTGTCGCCCGGGCATGGGTCCCTCCACAAAGTTCCGTGCTGCAATCCCCAAAAGAAACAACGCGAACTTCGTCTCCGTACTTTTCGTCGAAAATCGCGACAGCGCCGGCCTCTACGGCCTCTTCATAGTTTTTGATCTGGGTACTCCCCTGGGAATTGGCTTCGATCCATTCGTTGACCTGGTCCTCGATTCTTGTGATCTCCCCATCCGAAAGCGGAGAATCGTGGGTAAAATCGAAGCGCAATCGATTCGGCGCAACCCGGGAACCCTTTTGCATCGCCTGGTTGCCAAGTTCGCCCCGAAGGGCTGCATGAAGGAGATGCGTACCCGTATGGTTTCGCACCGTCCCTGCCCGAAGAGCCTGATCAACGAGCAATTCGGCCTCGGCGTCGACTCTCAACTCCCCTTCGGTAACCACACCCCTATGGATGAAGAGACTGTCCACCGGCTTCTGGGTATCCTTGATCGCCATGCGCCCCGAATCGGTCACGAGTTGTCCCTGGTCCCCGACCTGCCCTCCGCTCTCCGCATAGAACGGGGTCTCTTCAAGGACAATCTCGACCTCGTCCCCCTTCTTTGCGAAGTCGACGGGTAGCCCCTCGGCCAAGATCGCAACAATCCGCGACTGGGCTTCGGTTGTGTCGTAACCAAGGAATTGAGTGCTGAATTGCGCAGCCAGGCGTCCGTAGATCTCAGAAATACCCTGGTCTCCGCTTCCCGTCCATGCCGCTCTCGCCCGCTCCCGCTGTGCCTGCATCGAATCGTCGAAGCCGGCTTGATCAACCTGCATGTCGTGGCCGATCAGGATGTCGGCTGTGAGATCGAGTGGAAAGCCAAAGGTGTCGTAGAGCTTGAAAGCGGTTTTTCCGTCGAGCGCGGTGGCACCCTTTTCTTTCGCTTCGAGAATCTCTTCCTCGAGAAGCTGGAGCCCCTTGGAGAGAGTCTTTTGAAACCGCTCCTCGTCTCTCTTGATGCGGTCGAGAATGAAGTCCCTTCGCTCTCGAAGATCCGGGTAGGCATCACCCAATTCATCGATGGCGGCGTCGGCCACCTTGTAGAGAAAGGGCTCGTCCACCCCAAGAAGCACTCCGTGACGAGAACCGCGCCGCAGAATCCTGCGAAGCACGTAGCCGCGACCGGCATTGGAGGGCAGCACGCCATCGCCCACCATCACGGCGAGGGTCCGAGCGTGATCGGCGACAACCCGTAGAGAGACGTCTTTTTCCGGGTCCTGACCGAGTTCCGCGCCCGAAACGTCCTGTGCCCTTGCAAGAAGACCCGAGAATAAATCGCTGTCGTAGTTATTCCGAACACCCTGCAACACCGCCGCCCACCGTTCCAGGCCCCCGCCCGTATCGATGGAGGGATGAGGCAGCGGATGCATGGTCCCCGCTTCATCACGATTGAACTGCATGAAGACAAGGTTCCAGAGTTCGAGCCAGCGCCCGCATTCACAAGAGGGATCGCAATTTTCGCTGGTGCAGCTTTCGGGCCGACCAAAATCGTAGTGAATTTCCGAGCAAGGACCGCAGGGGCCCGTATCGCCCATGGACCAGAAATTTTCCTTCTCGTCCAGGCGATAAATCTTGCTCTCGGACAGCCCGATGCCGTCCCGCCAGATCTCGGCGGCTTCATCATCTTCGCGAAAGACCGACACCGCCAGGGCTTCCGGTGCGAAGGCCATTTTTTCGGTCAGCAACTCCCAAGCGGACTCGATGGCTTCCTGCTTGAAGTAATCGCCGAATGAAAAGTTCCCCAACATCTCGAAAAACGTGTGATGGCGCGGCGTGCGACCCACGTTTTCGAGGTCATTGTGCTTTCCAGATACCCGGATGCATTTCTGTGCAGTGGTGGCGCGCTTGTAGTCGCGACTCTCCTCGCCGAGGAAAACCCGCTTGAACGGCACCATCCCCGCATTGACGAACATCAGGGTCGGGTCCGACTCGGGAACCACCGAGGCACTCTTCACCCGCCGGTGTCCCTTGTCTTCGAAAAAGCGCAAAAAATCCTCTCGGATTTCCTTGGCGGCCCGGCTCATGAAAAACTCCCCATAAGGCGCTGGTGTGTGAGGTGGCTCGGGGGCGAATATACCCAAGAGACCCGGGCAACGCTCCGCCAAGCGAGCCTCCGCCGACCATCCTGAACCGCTTCTCGACCCGGGGCGGCGAACCGGGGCCCGCGCTCGTCACCGAGCGGGCCGTGTCAGGTCAGAATCTCTCGATACCGAAGTCGTCTGCTTTCCCGTCGGTTTCCAGAACGTCCTCGGCCACGGCCTCGGCATCCTCGTTGTCGGTCCCCTGGAAATCTTCCCAAACCGAGTCCGAGGTGGAGTCGATCCCCCGGTAGCGAAGCGCGAAGTCATCGGGATTGGAGACATTCTTCAGCGCCTCTTCATATGTCACGAGGCCTTCTTTAACCAGTTGCATGAGCGATTGGTCAAAGGACTGCATGCCGTAGGTGGTATATCCCTTGGTAATGGCGTCCGAGAGTTCCTTGGTGCGATCCTTGTCGGCAATGAGTTCACGCACGAGCCCGGTGGAAACGAGAATTTCAAGGGCAGGCACACGACCCTTCCCGTCCGCTCGGGGAACTAGTCGCTGAGAAATCACCGCTTTCAGGACAGTCGAAAGCTGGAGCCGAACTTGCTTTTGCTGGTAGGGGGGAAATACGGAAATGATTCGGTTGATGGTCTCCGTGGCATCCAGAGTGTGGAGCGTGCTCATAACAAGATGACCCGTCTCAGCGGCAGTCAGTGCAGTCTCGATTGTCTCGAAATCCCGCATCTCGCCCACCAGGATGACGTCTGGATCTTGCCGCAAAGCGCCGCGAAGCGCGTTGGCAAAACTGTGGGTGTCGACGCCAATTTCGCGCTGGTTGACTATCGATCGGCGATCCCGAATAAGAAACTCGATGGGATCCTCGATGGTCATGATATGCGAGGTTCGTTCGGAGTTGATCTGTTCAATCATCGCCGCAAGGGTGGTCGATTTTCCTGAGCCGGTGGTTCCCGTGACCAGGATCAGACCCCGGTGCTCCTGGGAAATTGCCTTGACGACGTCGGGGAGATTCAATTCTTCAACGGTCTTGACTCCGAAGGGAATCACCCGAAGAACGATTCCAATTGCCCCGCGCTGCTGAAAGACATTCACCCGGAAACGACCCAACCCGGCGATTCCGTAGGCCAGATCGGCTTCGCGTTGCTCTTCGAATCGCGCCTTCTGCACCGGATTCATCATGGAGAAGGCCATCGCCTTGATTTCTTCAAGGGTGATGCGCTCGCCATCACGCAGCGGAACCAATGCACCGTCCACACGAAATAGAGGCGGAAGCCCCATCTTGAGGTGGATATCCGATGCCCCGCCTTTGATCGCGACCTTCAGAATCTCTTTGAGTTCCATGCCATCCCGTTTCCGCTAGTCGTCCGCTTGAACTTTGAAATGTGCCCGGCTCGCCGAGGCCGGTCCAAAGCCCCCCGGCGATCCCGTCGCCCAGGGGTGTACCGGTGTTTTCGACCATTTGGGCCTGGTCCTTGAGCGTCCGAAGCCAGCAATTCATGCGCAACGCGCATACGACGCGTCGGCCCGACCCGACCGGATAGTCGGAACCATGGCTCTCCTAGACGTCTGGGGCCACCCCGCCCTCCGGCAGCGACCCGAGCGGCCAACTTCTCGCGCCTCGGAGAAGTTCCAGGACTCTGGGAGGTGCTTGAAGCGACTCTTGAGCTCGGGGGCTCTTGGGCTGGGGCCCCGGGCTCTTGGGGTGGGGCTCGGGCTCTTGGGGTGGAAGAATGGGGATTCGAATCAAAAAACGATCAGAATGGATTTCTTCCCTGTAAGACGTGCGGAATTGACGGAAGCCTTGTCCGCGCCCCCCGGGTCCTCGCTCCGCCCGAAGGCGAAGCCCCCAGGGCCCGAGGGGTACGGTTAATCGTGGGGGGGTCAGACCGCGGAAATTCGGCAGCCTAAACCGACCCCCCTTATTTTTCGTCCAGCGACTGTTCGGGAGCGGGCTCCAGAGGCTTTGCGAAAACGGGGAGCTTAAGCCCGTGCGATGCGTACACCTCTTCGGTCAAGCGCGCGCAGGCGTCCAGATTTTCCTTCATGAAGCGGCGTGCGTTCTCTCGCCCCTGGCCGATGCGTTCTCCGCCATAAGAATACCAGGAGCCACTCTTCTCGACGAAGCCACCGTCCACTCCGAGATCAAGAAGGTCGCCTTCGCGCGAGATGCCTTCATTGTAGATGATGTCGAACTCGGCCTGCCTGAACGGCGGCGCCACCTTGTTCTTGACCACCTTCACCCGTGTCCGATTGCCCACCACGTTGTCTCCATCCTTGATCGCGGCAATTCGGCGCACATCGATTCTAATCGAGGAGTAAAATTTGAGCGCGTTTCCACCTGTGGTCGTTTCCGGGCTACCGAACATCACCCCAATTTTCATCCGAATCTGGTTGATGAAAATAATCGAGGCACCCGACTTAGAGACCGTGCCGGTGAGCTTGCGCAGTGCCTGACTCATGAGCCGGGCTTGCAGACCCACGTGATGATCTCCCATATCCCCTTCGAGTTCGGCCCGAGGAACAAGAGCAGCCACTGAATCGATCACCACCAACTCAATCGCCCCGGAACGCAGCAGAACGTCAGCGATCTCCAGAGCCTCTTCGCCGGTATCGGGTTGAGAAACCAGCAATTCCTCTACATTAACCCCCAGGCGCCGCGCATAGTTGACGTCAAGAGCGTGCTCGGCATCGATGAAAGCGGCGACCCCCCCCGCCCTCTGGACCTCGGCGATCGCGTGAAGCGTCAGGGTCGTCTTTCCGCTGGATTCCGGCCCGTAGATCTCGATCACGCGTCCACGGGGATAGCCCCCTATCCCGAGCGCAATATCGATGCTTGGACCTCCGCTCGAAAAACACGGCACACTGGTGCTGGCGCCGTTGTTGTTCATCGTTTGGATCGACCCTTTGCCAAACTGCTTTTCAATACTCGAAACAGCCAGCTCTATCGCATTTCGCTTTGCGGCATCCTGATCCTTTCCCCGCAAGTCGCTTTTCGCTCCGAACTTCGCTTCGTTCTTCATCTCGTTTTTGGCACCAGCCTTTGTTTTTGCCATGGCCTGCACTTCCTCCATACTTTCTTGGGCGCGACCGAAGTTGATCGAGCCATTGTGGGGTTTATCTTTTTGTGGTTCTGAAACCGTATCCTCAGACCTGGGGTCCGTTGGTCAACCGGGCGTAGATCCGCCTCCACTTCGCATCAAGCTGGGTCCAGCCAGTTCAAGCCCCAGCAAAAGCCGCCTTATCCAATCGAGCGCCACTTGGGCGGTCAATTCGCGATGCCGTAATCGGTCTACGGAAAACACGAAATGCTCCACCGCCACGCCTTCCCCAGCCGGCTCTCCTGGAGCCGCTTCCGTCGAATCCGAAGCGCTCGCGCCACCTAGCGCCTGCTCCTGTGGTGCCCCCCAGGCGATTGCGAGATAAACCAGGCCCACCGGTTTTTCATCGGACCCACCTCCAGGTCCGGATATTCCCGTAGTGGCGATTCCTATATCCGAACCAAAGCGCTCACGAACCTCGATGGCCATCGCTCGAGCTACGGGTTCGGAAACCGCTCCATGCGCCGCAAGCAACGCTTCGGGCACGCCCAATTGCCTCTGCTTGGCGCGATTCGCGTAGGCGACAACACCCCCCAGAAAATAATCCGATGAACCGGGAACATTGGTCAGTTTTTGAGCGATCAGACCCCCGGTACACGATTCGGCAACGGCCACTGTCCGGCCTTTTTCAGTCAGTAGTTGACCCACCACCGCTTCGAGGGTCTGATCGCCCTCGCCATAGATGAGATCACCAATCCGCTCGCGAATGACTGCAATCACCCCTTCAATACGCGCATCGGCCTCGGCAATCGAAGCGCCTCGGGCAACCACGCGCAGGAAATTGTCGGGGAAGCTCGTGCGAAAGGCGAGCTCGGTTTTGCCATCCTTCGCTATATCCGAGAGTTCCCCCTCGAGCGTGGACTCTCCCATCCCGAAGGTTCGTAGCAGCCGGGCCCTGACCCGGGAAACGCCTCGGCTTCCCTCGAGCCGATCGGCGATTCGGGGTAGAACCTGCTCGTCCATCATGAGGGAGAGCTCACGGGGAACTCCCGGCATGCAAAAGACCAGGGTCCCCTGTTCTTCCAGCAAAAAACCCGGGGCGGTCCCGACCGGGTTGGCCAGGATATCTGCCCCGGCCGGGAAAAAAGCTTGTTTCCGATTCGTGTCGTTCATTTCACGACCGATCCGCTCAAAAAATGCTCGAAGGTTCTCGAAGCTGGGTTCGTCAAATTCAAGCGTCCGCCCCAATGCATCGGCCAGAACTTCCGTTGTGAGATCGTCCCGCGTAGGCCCAAGTCCTCCCGAAACAAGCAGTAGATCGCTTCGCGAGATGCCCCGATGAAACGCGTCCCGCATGTCTTTGGGATCGTCGCGTACCGAGCTCTGGTAGTGGCACTCCACATCGAGTTGCAACAGCCGAGAGGCCATCAGCGCTTTGTTCGAATCGACTATTTCACCGCGCAGGACCTCGTCTCCGATAGTCAAGATTTCCGCCTTCATTCGACGAGCCCCACCAGAACTGCCGCCTGAGCGGCTTGGAGTTTCAAGGCAACCAGAACGTACGCGGGAACCATGACCACGAGGGCAGCCAAGAATCCTGCCACGATGTCATCTGCCATAACTCCCGCCCCACGCTTGAATTTATCTTCTGCCCACTTCACTGGCCCCGGCTTGCGAATATCAAACCACCGAAATGCGACGAATCCGGTCACAACCAGCAACCACCAGATGTCGATTCTTGCGAATCGCGTCGATTCCAGACCCGGAATTTCCAATCCGCCGAGGGCGATCTCGTTCAGGAGGACCAACGGGAACAAGGCAATCAACTGCCCGACGAACTCGTCGATCACAATCCGGCCGTCATCGTGGCGTCCGAAATAGGACTCGGCAGCGCTCGAAGCCCAAACGCCCAAGCCGGAGAACGCCACCAAAACCAGCCCATAGAGCGGCCCACCCAAGCGGTGGAGGCCAAAGGTGAACACCGCAACCGCGACCAACGCGCCCCAGGTTCCTGGGGCCCATGGCCCAAACCCCACGCCGCCGGTCGTAGCGATCCAGACCGCGGGCCCTGCACCTGATGCGCCGGCGGAAGCGGGCAACGCCGCGGCCCCCCTTTCCGCCTTGCGGCGTCGGCCTGAAGAAGCCGTTAGCGAGGGGCGTGACGAGGTGTCTAAAGAGGGTGTCGGCTCACCCTGCTGACCCTCCGATCCCGAGCCAGCGGGCGATCGCTGGGCCTCGGGTTCGGAATCAGTGGAGATAGGTTGGCCGTCGAGGCCAGCCCCTGAATCCCCATCGCCGACGCCGACGCCGACGCTGCTGGCGCTGGCGGCATTGTCATTGCTTCCGGATCGATGAGGATCCTCAGAAGTTTTTGTTTTTATTGAGTTTTTTCTTTCTCTCAGAGGTTCATCTCGATCCGGGAGACCCTACGGAGAGTCAGTCATTCGGGGCACAGCCGGGGGGGGCGTGACTGCAACATTAGCGGGCCGTACTTCGGCCCGTCAAGAATAAGCGAAAGAAAGGTGAAAATGAGTCGCAGCTGTCGAGCTCAGATACTCTGCCGGGACGTCTGAAAACCATATCGTGAAAACATGCCCTCCCCGCCTCCGGGCGCGGCAGTGCCAGGCGCTACACTGCCCCGCCTGATGCGTGTGCTCGGTGTCGATCTCGGCGAAAAAAGGATCGGCCTCGCGGTCTCGGACCCCGAGGCCTCTATTGCCTTTCCGGCTGGGATCCTGCCCAGCACGGGTCGGAAGGCGGATATCGCCGCGTTATGCGCTCTCATCGTCGAGCGCGAGATCGGCGCCGTGGTGGTGGGACTTCCGCGTCACATGGATGGCCGGTATGGACCCGAGGCGGCGGCCGCCGAAAAATTTGCCGCGGGCCTCCGGAGAGCTTCGGGCCTGGCCGTTGAAACCCTGGATGAACGCTGGACGAGCCAGGAGGCCGAGCGCAGCCTTCAAGCTCAGGGCCTCAATGCCCGACGCAGCCGGGCCCACGTGGACGAAGTAGCCGCCACCATCATCCTGCGCACTTACCTCGAGCTCAGCCGAAACACGGCCCACACTCAAGAGCAAGAGGACGATTGATGCGACGACTCCTAGCGGGCGCCCTCACGGCTCTGATCCTGGCTGGCCTGGCCAGCGTCCACTATGGACGATCACTTCTCGAACCGGTCTCCTCCGATCCGCAGACCGTTCTCTTCACCATTGAAAATGGCGCGTCCTTTGCGACGGTGACGACCCGGCTCGAGGATCGGGGGCTGATCCGAAGCGCCCGGGCGGCAACAGCGATCGCTCGGTTCCAGGGGCTCGACCAAAAATTGCACGTCGGCGAATACGAGCTCTCCGCCAGCACTAGCACCCAGGAAATTCTCGGGGCGATCACCGGAGGGCCGGTCAAAACTTGGCCCGTGACTCTCCCGGAAGGCAGCCGAGCCGTGGATATCGCCGCCCGGCTGGAGGCGAAGGGCCTGGTCAACGCGGCCGACTTCTTGGGGGTGGTCACTGACAGACGCTTCGCCGAGGAATTGGGCGTTCCCGCCCACGGACTCGAGGGCTACCTGTACCCGGATACCTACAAGCTGCCCAGAGGCCTCTCGCCCCGGCAAATCGCTCGAATCATGGTGAAGCAATTTGATCGTGTCTGGGAGACACGGATCGCGGCACTCGCCAGGGACTCGGCCCTTTCCAAGAACGAAATTGTGATTCTCGCGTCCATCGTAGAAAAGGAAACCGCCGCCTCTGAGGAGCGACCTCTGATTGCTTCGGTCTTCCTCAACCGCCTTGGACTGGGCATGCGACTGGAAACCGATCCCACCGTGATCTATGGGATCCCGGATTTCGATGGAAACCTTCGGAAAAGGCACCTCACCGACGCCAGCAACCCTTACAACACCTACAGGATCCCAGGCCTCCCACCCGGCGCCATCGCGAACCCTGGAGCCGAGGCGATGTTCGCGGTTGTCAGCCCAGACAGTTCGGAGTTCCTTTACTTTGTTTCACGTAACGACGGCACGCACCAATTTTCACCCACCTATCGCGAACACGTGAACGCCGTAAACCGCTACCAACGCCGACGCCGATGATGATGATGACGATGACGAGCTCCGAGAAAATTTAGCCTTGAGCTATCGATCCGGCCGAAGGCTAAGAGCGAGGAGAGGCACGGCGCGTTCTCCGCTAATCGTGGTCAGCAGTGTGGTGAGCTTCGGACCCTGTTCGCGACCGATCAGAAGATCGTAAGCAACAGGGCAGAATGTCTTCAAGCTCAAATCGGTCTCGTCACAGAGGCTCTTCATATGGGGGATCAGATTTGCTTCTGAGATATCCGGCTGGTTGGTCAATACCTCCACCAAGCGCTCCAGCACCGTGCGTTGGTCGGGAGTGAGCGGCCGCGTCACGGCCTGGCTGCGCATCCGATAACGGAAATCCTCGGGCGCGTATTCCTCAATCCAGCGCCAGCAACATTCCGCACGCTGACGAAAAAATCTCCTCTCCTCGTCACTCGAAATGTCTCCCATCGCTTCGTACCGTGCGAGACTTCGATCGACATCGCCGTCGTAAGCCTGCAAAATGACGGACAGGCCTCTAAATCCCGGAACGAAGGGAACGGGGCTCCCTGGCTCGATTCGAGCAGCCGCAACCGAGGACAACTCGAAAGTACGCCGAGTGATCCTTCGTTTCTTGTCCGCCTTGCTTCCGTCCTCTGCTTCGTGGGCCAGTCTCCGTGCTCGATCAAAATCTTCATAAAGTTTGATGACATCGAGATCGAATGAGATCTGAAATTCACTCCCGGGGCGCTGGCTTGCAAATATCCAGCGCAGCATCTCTGGTTCGTAGATCGCGAGGCAATCGGCCACGGTCACGACATCTCCGGAAGAACTTGAGATCTTTCCGCCCCTACCCTTCACTCGAACAAAATCGTAGGCGACGTATTGCGGAGCTTCGCCCTTGTAGACCTCTGCGACGATTTCCCGTCCCGTGTCGTAGCTCCCCCCTGCGCTGCTGTGGTCTTTGCCACCGGGCTCAAAGGCAACGTCTTCATGGCACCATCGCATGGGCCAATCGACGCGCCAGGGAAGTTTCACACTCCCACCCTCTCGCAGGTCCACGGAGCCTTCGTGATCGCAAGTGCGGCACCCGTAGTCGACTATCCATTCTCCCGGCCAGGAAAAAGTGATCTCGTCTCTCCCGCAGGCATCGCAAAACCCAGCCAGAGGAAGCCAGTCTTCGTCCAGGGGTTGGGTACGGTGGGCGTTCAAGATCGAACGCAGAGCTCTGCGTTCCTCCAGTGCCTTGCGTATGCCTTCGGCGTAATCCCCCGCGCGATAACGACTCGATTGCCTGATGAACTCGGGTTCGATTCCCAGAGGCCCGAGACTCTCTTCAAAAAGGGCAATAAAATGCGAGGCGTAGCTGTCCTCTTCACCGTAGGGATCAGGAACATCGGCCACGCTCCGGCGGAGGTTTTCCTCGAGCATTTCGGGATGCGGAACACCCTGGGGAACCTTGCGAAAAACATCGAAATCGTCCCAGGAATAAATAAACCGTACTTCGACTCCCTGATCGCGTAGGGCCCGGGCAACCAGATCGACGCTCATCACTTCGCGGAAATTCCCGACATGGACGACGCCCGAAGGCGTGATGCCGGCGGCAACTGTTAGCTGCCTCTTCCCCGGGTGGCCTTCAATGGTACGGCGAGCCGCGTGATCCGCCCAGTGCGAGAAATAGGAATCTGACTTTTTGCGCTGCGACTCGCGTATGTCCTGCATCTCGGACAACTGTCGCCCAGCGACGAGATGGGCGCCAACGAAAGCGAGAGTCGCCCTTCGAATCAGATATTTCCTTGATCAGCAGTCGCCTTGGATTTCAGGCTGGCCCACCGAGCCGAGGTCAATGATGGGAGTACTGCACCGAACAAGGATCGAAGCCAGAGGCCTCCACGAAATGAAAGCGGACGCCATTTCTGACGCCCGCTTTCTTCCGTTCCCCGCGATTCAAATTTTATGACCGGGCCCTAAAATCGGGCAACCTCACGCAGCAAGCTAAGATCGTCCAGGGCTTTTCCCGCACCCTGGACAACCGCCGAATAGGGATCATCGCTGTGGATGATCGGCAACTGAGTCTCCGCTCGAAGAACCTGATCCAGATCCGTGAGCAAAGAACCGCCACCCACCAGCATTATTCCCCGATCCACGATATCCGCGGCCAGTTCCGGAGGAGTCTTCTCTAGCGTCCGATGCACCGTCTCCACGATCGCGTGAATTGGCTCAAGGAGAGCTTCGCGAATTTCGCTACTGCTGATTTCCACTACCTTCGGGATACCGGCGATCAAGTCCCTGCCCTTGATTTCCATCGTCGAGACTTCGGTGTCCACCGAAGCGGTCCCGATAGCCATCTTCACGGTCTCCGCCGTGCGCTCACCAATTAGCATATTGTACTTGCGACGGACAAAGCTGATGATGGCCTCGTCCATCTTGTCGCCACCAGTCCGGACCGATTCCGAAGTCACAACGCCCGAGAGCGAAATGACTGCCACATCAGTCGTTCCGCCACCGATATCCACCACCATGTTTCCCGTGGGCGCAGTGACGTCCAGACCAGCCCCGATGGCTGCAGCCATCGGCTCGTCGATCAAATAGACTTCGCGTGCACCCGCGGAGAGCGCGGATTCACGAACCGCCCGGCGCTCCACATTTGTAATGCACGGCGGAACACAGATCACGATTCGAGGCCGGGCCAAAACCCTTCGATTATGTGCTCTTTGGATGAAGTAGCGAAGCATCGCTTCGGTGATCTCGAAGTCGGCGATCACGCCGTCTTTGATCGGACGAATCGCCCGAATCGAATCTGGTGTTCGGCCGAGCATCTCTTTAGCGGCATGCCCGACTGCGAGAACGCGCTTTCCTCCACCGTCGTTCTTGTCAACGATGGCGACCACACTCGGCTCGGAGCAGACAAGCCCCTCTCCGCGGCCGTAGACCAGAGTGTTAGCCGTACCGAGATCGATAGCGAGATCGTGAGAAAAACGGCCTACAAGGGAGTCCAAAAACATTTCCAAAATCCTTCAGGGCCACTCAATTCGGTCGACATAACCGGCTGGGCCCGTTTCCATGCGTATCGGCAAGTGGCCCGCAATCCTTGAGGCGTCCCAGGCGATCATTGACCACTTTTCCCGACACCAGCGAAGGGCGTGGGACACAAAAGCCGGCGGCACGGCGAAGCCAAGCCGGCCGCCCCCCGGGCAGAGATAGCCTTGAGATCGAGCTTGTCCCCCTTGGGGGCCTCGGCTAGCCCCGCGAAAAAGGGCTCTGGAACGCTGCTGCCAAGCTACTCCGCCGTCGGCGCCAGGCCGGGCGGCTCCGGGGAGCCATTTTCCGTCGTCGGTTCGTGTTCCACCAGACGTTGGAGTCGCTCCATCTCGGTGCTCAGATCCGCAACGCCAAGGCGAACCGTTTCCAAGTGGCCCTGATAGGCCCCCAATTGACCCCGAACTTCCGCGAGCTCCGCCACCAGGGCGCCATTGACTGCGATCAAGGACTCGGCTCGGCGATACTGCCCAACGGCGAGCAGGCCGGCTCCCAACATAAGGAGCACAAGCGCACCGACGAGGGCCCAAACCGCCCAGGGGCGCCGAGTACTGGCCAAGGGTTCTCCCTCCGCAGCACTGGAGGGGAATCCCGAAGCGCCGGGCGGATCTTCGCGAACGACACTCAGACCCGGATTTGGAGACGGTCCCATCGATAGCCTTCCTGCATTGGGGGCACCGAATTCGCACTCCTCACGGAAGAGATCCGAACGCGCGCCAGCGACTCACAAGGACAAGCGAGAAGTATACGCATCCGGGCGAGGAATTCGCAAGCAGGACAGGCGCTGCGGACGCGACAGCCGGTGTTCCCCAGGCGCGGGGCTACGACTGAATGACGAGTTTCGAGAGACTCGTTTTGCGGAGATTCGTTTTCTGGATGGTCCGTACCAGTTCAGCCACCTTCTCGGTATTGGTCTCGAAGGGGTTATTGCAGATCACACGAACGTTCAGAAGATTTCCTAGCCGAATATTTGACCAATCGAGGTCGTATTGGATCGAGTGCTCACGAGCCAACTTGATGAACTCGCCACGCATGCGCGCCCGAGTGTCCTGAGGCGGCTCAGTCTTCGCCTGATCCACCTCTTCGTCGGTAAATAGCCGATCGACAGCCCCGTTGCGCTCAAGCAGGTAATAGAGCCCACGATCGCGCTGAATGTCATGGTACTGAAGATCCATCATGAATACCTTGGGATCGCTCCACGACGTGCCGTGACGGTCAATGTACGATTCGATTAAACGTTTCTTGATAATCCAGTCGATCTTTCGATCGAGTTTGCTCGGGTCCGTATCCAAGCAATCCAACACGTACTGCCACATCTTCACAGCCAGCTTGTGCTCGTCACTCACCGGATATTGCTCGATGTACTTTTGCGCCATTTCGCAGTATTCGCGCTGCATTTCGATGGGCGAGTATTCTCGGCCACTATCGAGTCGCAGCTTTCGCTTGCATGTGACGTCGTAGGTTATGTCCTTAATCGCCTTCACTGGGTTACGAAGGGTGAAGTCCTTGTTGATGTAGTTGTCTTCAATCATTTGGAGGACAACAGAGCATGTACCCACCTTGATGAAATTGGTGTACTCGCTCATATTCGAGTCGCCCACGATCACGTGGAGTCGGCGGTATTTTTCGCGATCTGCGTGGGGTTCGTCCCGGGTATTGATAATCGACCGGTCGTTCGTCGTCGTACCCGAAATCTTCTGATAAATATGCTGCGCTCTCTGGCTCACGCAGTAGTGAACCCCGTCTTGCGTCTGAAAAACCTTGCCCGCACCGGTGTAAATCTGTCGAGTCACAAGAAATGGAATCAGTTGTTCGGCGAGGTAATAAAAATCAACATCGCGGTCGACAAGATAGTTCTCGTGACAGCCGTAGCTGTTGCCAACAAAATCGGTGTTGTTCTTGAATATTGAGAGTTTTCCGGGAATGCCTTCTTCACGAATTTTCGCTTCCGCATAAAGCTGCAAGTCTTCGAGAATTCGCTCGCCAGCCTTATCGTGAATGATCAACTGCTTGGGCGAAGCACACTCGGGCGTCGCGTACTCTGGGTGGCAACCGGTATCCTGATAGAAACGGGCACCATTCTCCAGGAATACATTGAGAAAATGCTCAGTCGTAATCAGCTTCTCAAAAAGGAATCGGATCGCCTTTTCAACGGGAAGTGTCTTTCGCCCCTCTGGCGTAAAGATGATCCCGTACTCTGTTTCCACTCCGTAGATGCGTTTTTGCATCTTTTTTACCACTCATTCGACCGGATCAGTCGAACCCTCTGTGTTTTGTCCGTCGCTATCCGTTGTCCAGCATTACCCTCACTTCTTCGACAGAGAGCCGAGTAAACTTGCGACCTGGCCTCGTCCTATCCATGAGACATACCTCAAGAGTCGTTTCAGTAAGGTTTGAGCCTCTTTCTGACCCCGAATCAAGTGCTTTTTTTCCCATCCTGACCGCATCGGCAGTGCTGAGGCCTGCCTGATAGTTGCTCGCCAGCCAAGTTTCCACATCGGCTACGTTACCCCCGATCACGCAGTAGTTGGCGTGATCGCTGATGAAACCATCGAAATTGACACGGTAGAGTGAGTTCTTCCGGTGGTCTTCCCAGCGATCATCGCCGACCTCCGCCACGATGATTTCAATCTCGAGCGGCTTCATCTCACGGGTGAACACTTCCCCAATAGCCTGGGAGTAGGCATTCGCCAAAGCCTGGCCCGCCACATCCTCACGGCTGTACGCGTAGCCCTTGGTATCCGCAAAGCGGACGCCGATTTTTCGGAGCTGGTCAAATTCACTGAACTTCCCAACCCCGGCGAAAGCAATTCGATCGTAAATCTCGCCGACTTTCGAGAGGCTCGTAGCATTCTCGGCAACCAGGAGGACGCCCCCTGCAAACTCCAGGGCGACGATTGACTTCCCTCGGCTAATTCCTTTACGAGCGAATTCCGCCTTGTCGGCCATGATTTGCTCGGGCGAAGCGTAGAAGGGCATGCTCATGATGACGATCCTCCCTTGGCTCGCCGCGCGAGCGTATCGCGATAAGCACTCTCGATATTCGCCTCAAGGCAGTCCTCCACACCCGCGCTTGAACAAAGTTTCACGATCGGAAAGATTCGACGCTCCAGGTCGATTCCGCCTGTGGCTCGATCCTCATCCGCAGCCGCGGTCAGTGCGTCTACAGCAAGCTTGGCTGCCGACTCCTGATCCATATCGGATCGCCAGCCCTGCTTGATCGTTTCCCGAGCGTAGATACCACCCGAACCTGTCGCATCGAATTCGGCCTCCTCATAGCGTCCACCCGTAATATCGAATTTCCAGAGTCGACCACTGCGCCGGCGCAGATCGAACCCTGCGAAAAGGGGAACAACTGCCAGACCCTGCATGGCCGCAGGCAGATTTTGACGGATCATCTGGGAAAGCTTGTTGGCCTTGCCGTCAAGCTCAAGCGCTTGGCCTTCGATCTTCTCGTAGTGCTCGAGTTCGACCGACAGAACCTTCGCCATTTCAATCGATGGCCCGGCGGCTCCTGAAATTGCCATACAGGAATGACTATCGGTTGCGAATACTTTGACCACGTCCCTAGAGGCAACCGAGTGACCCGCGGTCGCAAGCCGATCCCCCGCAACCAACACTCCGCCCTCATAGCGCATGGCAAGAACAGTCGTACCGTGCGGAATCGAATCGATCGGCCCTTGGCCCATCGCCGAGATGTTCGGCATTAGCTGCGGCTGTTCGACCTGCAACAGTTCGAAGAAGCTTGACCCCTGATAATTCCCTCGCCAGTCCACCGGTTCCCCCCCCGAGCAAGGCCGCAGCATACTATGCCCCGGCCGAAAAAAAATTACTGGCCTCCCCGCTGGACGTAGTTCTTAACGAACTCTTCGGCATTCTCTTCAAGAACCGAATCGATCTCTTCCATCAAGGAGTCCATGTCTTCTTTGAGTTCTTCACCCTTTTTGGCCATCTTCTGGCCTCCTTCGGACTCGGCCTCTGGAGAATCACCGCCATCTCCCTTGGACTTCTTCTTCTGTTCACCGGCTGCTGCCATCCAAATCGAAGCTGAACTATTTGAGTCATTCCGGGAATATTGATTTATAAATCGTGCCATAGGATGTTACCTCTGTCGCCATTTCGACTACGAATAGCTTATTAAAAATTCAGGTTAGCCAGCAGTTCGGACGCAGAACTCGACTGATTCAACAAATCCTCGACATGTGCTCTACTGCCTTTAAGCGGCTCACTCATCATTATTCGCCTGACAGGTTCCTCGCCCACAGAGAAGGAGATCGAGTCCCAGTTGACTCCGAATACCTCCTTAGGAAACCTCCGCAGGCACTCACCCCGAAAGAAAGCTCTCGTATCGACCGGCGGGCGGTGAACTGCCTCTATAATCTCATCGTCAGTGCAGATCCTTTCCATACGGCCTTCTCGCTCCAGCATATAGTAAAGGCCTTTATCGGGCCGTGTGTCGTGATACTGAAGGTCGAGCATCTGTACTTTCGGATCTTCCCAATCGAGGCCCTTGCGTTCAATGAAACTCTCAAGAAGGAGCTTCTTGGCTACCCAGTCTATTTCTCGAGCCAGGTCCATCGGATCTTCCTGGAGAGATGTCATGACATGCTGCCACTTGTCGAGCACGTCCATCGCCACCGGATCCAACTTGTTCCTCGCCGCGTAGGTCAGCGCCATTTCGAGGAACTCGTTCTGCATCTGAATCGCGGTCATGCGCTTCCCATTATCAAGCTGCAGTTCGGCTTTTAGTGTGGGATCGTGAGAGACTTCCTTAATTGACCTAACCGGATTGCTTAGCGAAAGGTCTCGGTCAATTGCGCCATCTTCAATCATCGACAGGATAATCGCAGTTACACCGTTCCTGAGGTAAATCGTGTATTCGCTCATATTCGAGTCGCCGACAATCATGTGGAGACGTCGATATTTCTCTCTATCTGCGTGAGGCTCATCCCTGGTATTGATAATTGGGCGCTTGACCATCGTATCCAGCGCGACTTCTGTCTCAAAGAAATCGGCACGCTGGCTTATCTGAAAGTCACAGGGGTGATTTCGATTCTCGCTCCCCACCTTGCCAGCACCGCAATAAATTTGGCGCGTGGCAAAAAAGGGCAGCAAATTTTCGACAATACGCTTGAATGAAGTACGGCGGTCCATGAGGTAATTCTCATGACAGCCAT
>CAWVXN010000002.1:0-23547 GCA_963933695.1 uncultured Myxococcales bacterium
CGCGAGCTGGGTTTAGAACGTCGTGAGACAGTTCGGTCCCTATCCGCCGTGGGCGGAGGAGATTTGAGGAGGTCTGTCCCTAGTACGAGAGGACCGGGATGGACGAACCAATGGTGTTTCGGTTGTCGCGCCAGCGGCATTGCCGGGTAGCTAAGTTCGGATGGGATAACCGCTGAAAGCATCTAAGTGGGAAGCCCGCTCCAAGATGAGATCTCCCTTGTTGTAAGACACTTAAGGGCACTTCGAGACCAGGAGTTTGATAGGCCGGGTGTGGAAGCGCAGTAATGCGTGGAGCTGACCGGTACTAATCGCCCGTGAGGCTTGACCACTCCCCTCACAGTTTTCTGCAGAGTCGTGCACTCTGGCTCAAAAAAGTATTGGATTATCGAGGCCGCTGTCTCGATGCTCACGCCCTTGGCGTCGAAAGACCCAAGGGCTGATCGGAACGCTCGATCGTAATCTTTGATTGGAATAACAATCGAGAAAACGATCGGCGGAACGTCTGATCGTTCGAGCAATTAGAACCTTGAAGAAAGATTAAGAGCAATAAATCAAATTTTTCCCACCGTCCTTGGAGTGGGGGCCACACCCGTTCCCATTCCGAACACGGAAGTTAAGCCCCACATCGGCGATGGTACTGCGGATTTCTTTCGTGGGAGAGTAGCACGACGGTGGGACTTGATTGCGCGGCATCGGGTGAGAACCCGGTGCCGCTTTTTCTTTTGCGGCTCTTTTTGTAGTACTGGTTCTTCAGCACTCGATTGTTTCAGGCACTTTATTCGACTTTGTTCTTCTTGGCCTTGAGGTCTCCGCTCGCCGGCACTCGCTCGCCGACGAGATCAGCGAGCCGTTCGATTTCCTCCAGGCCCGCACTGGCCGGCGAGAGAATGAGTTCGTCGCAACCCAGCGCATCAATTTGGTCGACCGCTTCCCGCACGGCCCCGGCTTCGTGGCATGTCATGGTTTCGGCGATGGCGCGTGCCGGAGCGTCCCCGAAGACCGCGAGGTATTGGTGCACGTAGGCGCGTAGCTTGGCGGCGCCGTTGTCGGCCAAGGAGTACCAGAACCCGGCAATCCTGCGCGGCGGGGTCTCCCGTCCGGCGTCTGCCCAAGCCCTGTCGGCCAGGCTGAACATCTGCTGAATCTCACTCGCCTTTCCGCTCATGGAGAATACATAGACTCCGTCGGCCCAGGCCGCGGCGCGAGCCATTGCCTTGGGGCCCATGACCCCGGCGATGATGGGCGGTCCGCCGGGCTGGATCGGGAGGGGTCCGACTGCATCGGCTCCGTCCAGCGAGGGCTTTCCCTGCCAGACTTCCCTCATCTGGGCGACGGCCTCGTCCATTCGCTGGTGACGGCGGGCGAAGGACGAACCCACTGCCTGGTAGTCCACCTGACGTCCACCCACGCCTACGCCGAGAGTGACACGGCCGCCCGATAGAACGTCCAAGGTGGCCACCTCCTTGGCGGCCCAGACGGGGGAGTGCATGGGGAGCACGTAGAGACTGGGCATGATGCGTACGCGTTCGGTGAGGGCAGCTGCTGCTGCCAGGAGGGTTCGCATCTCCAGGGTGTAGCCGGTGATGCGCTCGCCGCAGGAGAGGCTCGAGAACGGCCCCTGATCGGCAGCGGCGCACCACGCGAGAATCTCGTCCCGACCATAGTCGCGTTCCATGTAGGGTAGGCAAATGCCGACGTCCATAAAATTCCTGATGCGCTCGTCTTGGAATTCAGAGTTCACGGGCCCTGACCGCTTGTCAGAGGTTGCCCGTATATCGAATCTTCCAGATGACACCCGCATAGTCGTCGGAGACATAGATCGCTCCGTCGGGTCCCTGGATTACGTCCGCGGGTCTGCCCGACACGTCTTCGTCCTCGAGGAATCCGGTCAAGAAATCTCTTTCGAGAATATTTCCATCGTCGTCCCAGTGAAGTGAGACCACCTTGTAGCCGTCCTTCTGGGTGCGATTCCAGGAGCCGTGCAGGGCCACAAGAGCGGCTCCCTGGAGGGTGTCGGGCAATTGCTTCCCGCCGACAAAGTTTATGCCCAGGGGCGCGTTGTGGGCACCGAAGGAGTGGGCGGGGGGAATCGACGAGGCGATGCGCCGATCCTGGCCTTCGCCGAAATCCGGGTCGGGAACCCGGTCGCCGTTGGCGAAGGGAAAGCCATAGAACCCGCCCTTTACGAGTTCGTTGAGTTCGCACGGAGGGAAGTCATCCCCGAGCAGATCGCGGCCATTCTCGGTGGCGTAGAGGTTGCCAGTGGACGGCTGCCACGCGAATCCCACTGAGTTGCGCAAACCCGTTGCAAAGGTTTGCTCCTGACTTCCATCGGGGCGAAAGCGAAGTAGAGCGGCGCGGCGGTTGGGGTCTTCCTCCAGGCAGACATTGCAACTGGATCCCACGTGGACGTAGAGCCAGCCATCGGGACCGAACCGTAAGTTACGGCCCCAGTGGTTCCCCCCCGGCGGTAGATTGGAGACGATTTGCTCGAGCTCTCCCGTGAGGCGCGCTCCGCTGGGCGCTCCGGTGGAGGGGGCCACGCCGGGATCGAAAGGGGCCCGAGAGATACCGCCTGTCTCGCCTACGTAGAGCCATCCCTCGTGCAGTTCGACTCCCGAGGGGTGATTCAAATTTTCGAGGAGCACCCGCTGCCCGTCCGAAAGGCCGTCTCCGTCGGCATCGGCTTCGAGGAGCAGAATACTATTCTGGACCGGTGAGCCGACCAGGAGGTCACCGGCCGGGGTGAATCGAAGCACTCTGGCCCCGCGGACATTCTCGGCCCAGAGGGAAACCTCGAAGCCCGGGGCGGTCTTCATTCGTCGATCCACCATCTCGGGCCCGGGAGCATCGACGCCGCCCCCCCAAAGCATCTGTCGCAATGGCGCGTTGACCGCGAACCGTTCGGGAAGGAGCAGGCTGCAGGCACCGAAGAGTCCCACCAGGACTCCGGCCAAGACCAGTGGGACGCGCCACATTGAGATTCTCCCAAAACCGCTAGGCTAGCTTCCACTCGGACTTGGGGTCAGCCCCACCGGCGGAATGCCACGGAATGTGGCGAAATCTGATCGGGAAGGGGAATTTCCCTGTGGGGGACTTGACTTGGTGCGCGGGGTGTTCGATACCTTGGCACCGCTAATCGGGTCGGAGGATAAGATGCAGAAAATTCGCAGGGGAGACCTTGTCGAGGTAGTCGCAGGCGTGGATCGTGGCAAGCAAGGCCGCGTCTTGGCGCTGGATCTGGCAAGCAGTCGCGTTCGCGTGGAAAAAGTGCGTGTTCAGAAGCGTCACCTGAAGCCCGGTCGCGCGGGCGCGCAGGAGGGTGGTATCGTTGAAGACGAGGGCTATGTCGCCCTCTCGAACGTAATGCTCGTCAACCCCTCGGACAACAAGCCCAGCCGGGTTCGTGTGGAAGAGCGGGATGGGGAGCGAATCAGGATTTTTGCCCGGGGCGGAGACGTCGTTCCAGACCCCGTAGGGAATTGATTCTAAGGATTTAAATTCAGCCGATCACGGTCACGTGAGATTATACAGAACGGCTTTTGAGCGGAGCGTTGAGATTACATGGCCAAGGGAAAACGAGAAAAAATCAAGCTCGAATCAACGGCAGGCACCGGTCACTACTACACGACTTCGAAGAACCGGACGAATACGCCGAACAAGCTTGAGTTCAAGAAGTACGATCCGGTGGTGCGCAAGCATGTCGTCTACAAAGAGACGAAGCTGAAGTAGCCGGAACCAGCCAGCACTTCACCTGGCGCCTGCCCCTCTGTTTTCCGCTATGCGGGCAAGGGGGCAAGGGCGGGTGAGGAACCCCGTGGTTGATGGTGGTTGATGGCGTTGGTTGATGGTGGTTGATGGCGTTGGATAATGGTGAGTTCGGAATTCGGGAATCGAGTTCTCGGACAATGAGTCGGCAATAGGTCAAAGCAAGACGAAGAAGGAGAGTCCATGACTTGGGTGATCACGAGTCTCTGTCAAGAAAAAGAGGATATGGCCTGCGTCGAGGTCTGCCCAGTTGATTGTATTGTCAAGCGGACCGACCCCGACCCCGCCTGGCCGGCACAGCTCTATATTGATCCCGAAGAATGCATCAGCTGCGGAGTTTGCGAGCCCGAGTGTCCGTGGGAGGCGATCTACGAGGACGAGCAAGTGCCCGAGGTCTTCGAGGCCGACATCGCTAAGAATGCTGCGATTGTCGAGTGCCGGGACGATTTTGAAGTTCCCGAACGGGCGGACATCGATACGCCTACCCCGGCCGATGTCGAGGCCAACAAGGCCAAGTGGGGCTTTGCCGGGTAAGCACCCGAGGTTGCCCGAACCATTGATCAATGGCCTCGCCTGGATCCGGTTGCCAGTGGTTTGACGGCGAACGGTTTGACGGTCAATATTTTGACTGCGAATGCTTTGACCGCAAATGATTTGCCCGCCGAGCGCGAAAGGGTGAACCCGAGTCGGTCTGGTCGGCGCACGGTTTCTGCCGACCTTCCTCCCCTCCCGGGCTTCCCTGACGAGTACTTGCCCGTCTAGGGTCTGCCTGAGTAAGGCCTGCTAACCCTAGGGTCCGCCTGGCTAAGGCCTGCTTAGCGAAGACCTGATCAACGAAGGCCTGATCAACTAAGACCTGATCAACTAAGGCCTGCTCAACTAGACGAGTCTCTGCCCGCGGCATCGAATGCCTGGGCCATGACATCCAAGGGTGGATCGGTATTGGTCCAGAGTCGGAACTGCTCGGCGGCCTGATGGACCAGCATCCATTTGCCGGGCAATGCGCGCGCCCCGCGTTGGGCAGCGTCCCGCAGCAAGCGGGTATTTTCGGGCTGGTACACGGCATCCATTACGACTGCATGGGCCGGGAGCCACTCCGGCGCTGCGGGTGAAACATCTGAACCCAGTCCTACGCTGGTGGTGTTGATGATGATGTCCGGGGACAGGTCGGCGAGGGCCTCGAGTGGGCCAGACTCTTTCGCGCCCAACTCGGTTGCGAGTTCTCGGGCCCGGGACTCGGTACGATTGAGAATCGAGACCTGCGCGCCAGCCTGCCCGAGTCCGTACACCACGGCCCGAGCGGCGCCGCCCGCCCCGAGCACGACCGCGTGGCGCCCCTTGGGATCGATCTCGCGCTCCAGGGCCCGAAGGGCCCCGATCCAGTCGGTGTTGGCTCCCTCGAGTTTATTTCCGCGGAGGGTGACGGTATTGACCGCCCCAATGGCTGCAGCTCGCTCATCCACCCGGTCCAGGTGTGCCATGACCGTTGTTTTGTGGGGAATGGAGACGGCAAGTTGGCGCAGGCCCAGGCCGCGCATGCCCGCTATGGCGTCGCCAAGGCGGTCCGGGGGCACGTCGAAAGCCTGGTAGGTGGCGTCGATCCCGCAGGCCCGGAAGGCGGCGTTGTGCATGGCGGGAGAGCGAGTGTGCCCCGCCGGGTGGAGAACGATTCCGCAGACCATTGTATTTACGCTCATTGGAGTCTCCTCGCCGGCTCCGGCTTCCGGATACCGTCGGATATCTATCCCATTCGTGCGGGGGGGGCCAGACATCGGCGGAATCGCTTTTTCGCATGCTAATCTCAGGCCATGACAGACACAGCCGTTGCGCGAGTTGCAATTCTAATGGGTAGCCCGAACGATTGGGACTTGATGAAACCCGCTGCCGATGCCCTGGAGGCCTTGGGCGTGGCCAGCGATGTTCGCGTGATCTCGGCGCATCGAACGCCTGCACGCCATCACGACTATGTCGTGGGCGCCGCTGATGCGGGAATCGAGATCTTTATCTGCGGAGCGGGTTTTGCCGCCCACCTGGCAGGGGTGACGGCAGCGCTCACGCCCTTGCCCGTGCTCGGGGTGCCTCTGGACAGTTCCGCGTTGGACGGCATCGACGCCCTTCTGGCTACGGTGCAGATGCCCGGGGGCATTCCCGTGGCGACGTTTGGGATTGGCAAGGCGGGGGCCAAGAACGCTGGACTTTTCGCAGGAGCGATCCTGGCCGGATCGGATGTTTCAGTGGCCAAGGCCCTGGAGGAGTATAGAGCGGCCCAGACCGCCGCCGTCCCCGAGACGCCCTTCTAGAGGTCGGCCCGGACTACGAATCTTCAGGCGATTCATCCTGGAGGGTTCGACTGTGGGCGGCTTTCAGGTCATCCCAGACTGCCCGACGATTTTCCGCGGTGTACTGGCGGAGCAGATAGGCGGGGTGCAGGGTCGGCATCAGGGGAATGCCCTGATACGTCTGCCAATTTCCTCGTTCTCGGGTGATGGCCACCTTGCGTCCCAGCAACAGGCTGGCCGCGGGTTTGCCCAGGCTCACGATGACCTTGGGCTTGACCGCAGCGATCTGGCCGTCGAGGAAAGCGCGGCAGGCTTCCACCTCGTCGGGCTGGGGATCACGATTTCGGGGGGGCCTGCATTTGACGATGTTGCAGATGTAGACCTCGGGGCGCGGGATGCCCAAGCCCTTCTCGATCATCTGGGTCAGCAACTCGCCGGCTTTGCCCACGAAGGGCAACCCTTGCAGATCCTCCTGCTCGCCGGGGCCTTCCCCCACAAAGAGCAGGTCGGCGTCGGGGTTTCCATCACCAAAAACAATTTGAGTCCGGCGTTCGCAGAGCCCACAGCGCTGGCAATCCCCGAGCACCCCGCGCACTTCTTCGAGAGTTGTCGTGTCCCCCCACGACGTGGGCGTTTCCCTTACCGCGATTCGGTCCGCCGTCGCCTGGGCAACCGGGGGCGCCTGGGCGGGCTCGGGGTGGACCGGGGTGGCGGGTTCTGGCGGGAGAGCTCGGGCGGGTGGGCGAGGGGGATCGACAGGGGGCTTTACAGGGAGCTTTACAGAGGGCTTGCGAGGGAGCTCGAGAGGGTGTTCGGGTGCAACAGGGCTCCGGGGTGACGAAGCCCTTGCCGGCTCGGGATCTGCCCCGGTGACTTCGGGCAGCTCCACGGGCTCAAAACGCTCGACGCCCTCTTCCAGGAGTTCTGCGAGTACGAGTCGGGCACTGGCCACTAGATCCGAAAGCTCAGAGGAGCGGCTAGCGCTCACGCGAGGTGGCCACTCAGGGTTTTTCTCCCAGCATCTGCAGGGCGTTCTCCACCCAGGCCAGATCCCTTGCAGAATGCGGGTCCAGGTGCAGGCCGGCGGAGGGACCCAGAGGCTTCCCCGTGCCCGCTTCGGTGGTGCCGTGACGCTGGCGGTCAATGTGCTCTTGCACCGCGAAGGTGAAGTCCGGATCGTTGGCCTCGTCGTGGCAGGAGCCACAGATCTGGAGGATCACGCAGGAATCACATTTGTCTCCGAGGCTGAGGATGCTGCCCAATTTCGTGCTGCCCTCGGCGACGTGATCGCTGCCCGGACCGTGACAAGACTCACAGCCCACCCGGGCAAGGTCGACCTGATGGTCTGCATCGCCGTCCTCGGGAAAGCCTCCCGGGCGCCCGTATCCGGTGGTGTGGCACGCCAGGCATTCGCGGTCGCCGGTTTTGTTCTTTGTCGCCAAAGAGGCGAGTGAGTGCGCGTGCGGGCTTGAACCCCAGGTTGCGTATTCAGCCGAGTGGCAACTCTGGCAGGCCTCCGACCCCACGTAGTCTGCTGTTGTCGGCAGGAGGTTTCTCTTGAAGCCGTTTTCGGCGAAGCGTTCAGCCCGGGCTTCCGGAGAGAGGGCCGCGATGGAGGCGTGGGAGACATTGGGTAGGAAGGTGGCGAAGTCAAAGCCCAGGGAGTGCTTGTTGTCATGGCACTGGGCGCAAGCATTGGGATACCCGCCGTCGGCGAGGAAGTCCGGGGAGAGATGAGGTCCGCCTCGACCATGGCAGTTCTCGCAGCCCACGTTCTCGAGGTACGGCTTTGGAGATTCAAGGGAGAAGCCCCCGGGCTCATCGAAGCCCACCACATGGCAGGAGACACATTCGCCATCGCGTTCCTCACCATGGGTGACCAGGGTGTTGTAGGCCGTTGCATGTCGGGTGAGTTGCCACGATGCGTTTTGGCTCGCGTGGCAAACCGCGCAAACGTCGTTGCCCGCGTAGCCCTTCTTGCTGAGCAGCATGGGGATGCGTTCCCCGGCGATCCGCGCCAGGTACATGCGTAGAAGGGGCGGATCCCGGTCATCCCGCCAGCCTTGGCTTCGGTAGACGATTTCTCCCTCGGCGTTGATCATGCTGATATCGGGAACTCCCCCGGCCATACCGTAAAGCTGGGAGATTTCTTGTCCTGGATCCGTCAGCGGGTCGAAGAAGTCGATGCCAGCTTGTTTCAATGAACTGCGGATTGCACTGGGTCGGTTCTGAAGGGACACGGCAACGAGTTCGGGCCGCTTGGCTTCGGGGATCTTGGCGAGTTGATCACGAAAGAATTCCAGTGCGTGATGGCAGTGGGAGCAGGTGTGGAGGAAGAACATCAGGACGATGGGCTTTCCCGACAACGCGCTTAAATCAAAGGCTTCGCCCCCGATGGAGAGGGCCTTGAAGCTCGGGGCTTTGGGATACTCGAGCAGGGGACCCGCAGCCACGGACTGCTCCGGGAGCCGGAGGGATGCGCGAAGGCGCCTGGCGATGGTGTTGGCCGCGTCATCCTGCCGGGTGTCGAATCCGGGGTGGGCAAAGCTCAAATAGCCCTCGGGATCGGCGCCCAGGATCACCAGGGGGCCGGGAATTCGGAGCAATGAACTTATCTTTGCGCTGGAGTCGTCGATGACGGGAAAGTCAAAGCCGTGTTTCTGGGCAAATGCGCGTACGGTCGAGGTGGAACTCCCCATGCCAACGCCCACGATTTTGAAGTTGTGGCGATTTTGCGCGGTGGCGACATGGGCGACAGCGTCCGCGACGATGCCGGCATCCTGGGTCTCGGGATTGAAGAAGAACAGCACGATTCGCTGGCCAATCAGCGACGACATGCTGAGGCGAGTACCCGCGAGGGTACGGCCCGAGAAGCCGGGCAACGGGCGCTCTCCGGGCGCGCGCGGTGCGCTCTTCTTGACCTTTCGCTCACTCGCGGCGACGAGTTGGACGGCCTTGGAGCTTGGCTTTTTGGAGCTTGGCTTAGAGGAGCTTGGCTTAGAGGAGGCGGACGCTTCGGGAGAGCCTTCCTGATCGCCCAGGGCTACCTGTCGCCCAGCGCTTTCCGGAGCTTCGCCGGCTTTGGGTGCACCGTCGCTGGAAGGGGGCCCACAGGCTGTTGCGGTGAGAAGGCCGATCAGGAGGGGCACGAGCAGGAAGGAGAGGGGTCCTCGAGGCAATGACATAGCGCCAGAGAGTACGGGTGTATGAGAGGCCGGGCAAGCGCGGAAGCACCCGGAATAGACGGGCTTCTGCGGGGCTGGGGTCGAGCATGCGTTGGATCCATTCGACGAGATGGGGCGCGTAGGCGGTCATGTGGGCGTGGCAGGTGGGGTCTCGCCAGGCCTGGTAGAGCTGGCCCCAGAGACCGAAATCGCCGAAGGCCGGCCGGCCACCGAAGATGTAGGCCCGCTGGGTGAGATGGGCATCGAGGAGTGAGATCAAGCGAATGTTGGACTCTTCGAGAATGGGCTTGTTGTTCGGGTTGGCCCCGGCGAAAGCCATTCGAGGAGGATGGAAACGAAGCGACTGGCCGGCTCGTCCGGGTGAATCGAAGGTTCTTGATACTGGGCTTCCAGGTATTCCAGGATGGGCGTGGAGTCCTGCATGGTCGAGCGGTCCGGGAGCAGAATCAGAGGCAGTAGGGGGACTTGGGCGTTTTTTTTGAAGAACGCATTGTTCTTGAGAGAGCGATTGGTCCAGCGAAAGGGGATTTTCTTGTAACGCAGTGCAGAGCGCACCTTGACCGAGTTGCCCGAATCCTCGAGACCGACGAGTTCGAACTCGTCCGTCATCCGAAGAGGCTTTCGCATCCGGTGTCCGCCAGGATATCGCCCAGGGCCCTCCGATCCGTCTCGGACAGGGCGGCATGGGATTCGCGCAACCAGCGCAGACATTTCCCTTGGTAGGGGAAGGGTTTCTGGATCCATCGCTGGCCGTCGATGGTGGTCTCCATTCTTTCGGCCCCGCGTTCAAGAGCGTCTGCGTTGGCGAGTAGGGAAGGGACGTGCACTCGTCCAACTTCGATCAAGAGGTCGCGGAGGGTCTCGGGAATGGCATCCCTCGAAAACCATTTCTCCTCCCTGGGGTCGCCCAGGCCTGAAAGGTCCTCGGTGATCTCCACCCAAGCGTAGACGCGGGGAGATTCTTCCAAGGTGATCGCCGATGGAGTCGGATCAAACAGGGCCAGGCAGGTCAACTGTCCGTGGGTGGCAAAATCCGCGGAGCCGGGCTGTCCTCCGAGAAGGAAACGGTGTTGCTGGAGGTGCCGGTCGAAGGCGCGGAGAAAACGTCGGTAGCTTTGTTCGATGACCGGTGCGGTCTTCTCATTAGAGCCCACGACACCCAGACGGGAGACCTGGCGTTCGCCAATCATCTTTTGAAGAGGAGCGATGGCTTCGTCGCTGGATTGGCCCGCCGCCCAGTTGGGAAGGACCCGGGAAGCCTTGGCGATGTCGGCCTCGAACCACCAGCGATAGTGGAACATGCATTTGGTGAGCCACTCGTCCGCGTAGTCTTCGAGCAATTCGTCAAGGAAGGCGATCACTGGATCCGAAGGAATCACCCCGCGTCCCGGGAAGGCCTGCTCAAAGCGGCGGATCAGAGGGGTGGAGTCGGTGGTGGCCACTCTCTCGCCCTCGGCGTTGGGCAGGTAGAAGGTGGGCAGGAGCGGAACCTTGGCCGCCGGCAGGTGGGCCTGCTCGGGCGAATTCTGGAGCACCATGCGGTACGGAATGTGCCGGTAGCGCATCAGGGCGCGCATCTTGCGGGTATAGGGGGAGCCCGGTGCGCCCATCATGATCAGGGGTGTTTCGAGAGTCGATTGAGTCGGCATGGGAATATATTGGCAGCCTATGTGTCATTACGCCACAGGGGATGAACGTCCCCGGGCGATCGAATTCGTCAGGAAGAGGTTCAGGGAAGCCCAGTGATCGCCCCAGCGGAGGGGAGGACAGGGGCCCAGTGCCCGCGAGTCCGAGGAACCGGCTCGGGGCTGGTCAGTCGAGGAAGGGAGCCAGGGTCACGAGGGGCCAGATTCTGGAGCTTGAGGTACGCCCCTGGAGGAAACTTGTTTCGAGTTCTTTGAGCGCGGCGGCGTCGAAGATCCCGTGCTCGGGGAGGGCCCATGCGAACTCTTCGCTGCGCATCCAGTCATCCCAGGGCAGGCTAAAGCCCATCTTTTTTCGCTTCCAATAACGCTCGGCCAAGGGCGGTCGGGTGGCCTCGCGAAGTCTCCGCTTCGCGGGGCCCGCTTGGCGCAGGGCGGCGGGGATCTTGAAGAGTTCCCGGTAGAGAACGTGGTCCACAAGCGGGGTTCGAATTTCCAGGGAGTGTTTCATGCTCATGATGTCGGCGTCGCGAAGAAGTTGCATCTGGAGGTATTGCTGAACTTCCAGGTAGGCCATCTGTTGTTGGGCGGGAACTTCGCCCGGCCGAGCCCGAGCATCCAGTTCGGCCACCGGGTCGACATGCTCGACCGCCGATCGGGCTTCGGGTGCCAGTAGCCCCGCGGCCTGTTCGGGTGCAAAGAGTCCGCGAACTGCGAAGTAAGCACCGCTCAAGGTATCGCCGTGTTGCAGCGCTCGGCGAATACCGGCCCGACTTTGACTGTGTGGAAAACGATCCATTCCCAAGAGGGCGAGCCGGCGAAGGCTTTTGGAAGCGGGCAGGCGGGACAGGCGCCCATGAATACGCCTGACTCTTTCCAGCTCGGGAAAAGTCCCATAGCCCCCGAAAAGTTCGTCTCCCCCCACGCCGTTGACGGCAACTTTTAGGCCCGCTTGTACTGCTGCCCGGGAAACCAAGCCGACGTTGATTCCGTCGGCGCTGGGCTGATCCAGGGAGGCCATCGCCTTGGCGATGCTGTCCCGGGCATCGTTAACACTGAGGTCTACCCGCTGATGATGGGTGCCTAATTCCCTGGCCGCACGCTGGGCGAGCTCGCCCTCGTCCATGGCTTCCACATCGAAGGATAGGTTGATGGTGGAGACGGGCCGAGGCAAAACTTCAGACATGAGCGAGACCAGGGAAATGGAGTCGACGCCGCCGGAAAGGAATGATCCCACCTCCACGTCGGCCACCATATGGCACCGAACGGAGTCAAGCAGTGCCGCACGGATTCGCTCGTCGGCCTCGCCTTCGCTCATGTTCTGCGGGTTGTCGTGAATCTCGTCCCCCAGTGAGTAATAGGCCGAGGCCTCGCCCAATTTCCCCGATCGGATCCACGCCCGATGCCCAGCGGGCAGGGCGCGAATTTTCTTGTAGAGGGTTCGCGGCGCCGCAATCGATCCCCAGTGGAGGTAGGAGATGACCGCTTCGAGGTCGGTGCCGCCGCTGCCAAAAACTCGCCGGATGGGCTGGACTTCTGAGGAAAAAACGACAAAGTTGTCGAACTGGGCGATGTGCAGTGGTTTTATGCCCAGGGGGTCTCGCGCGACGAGCACCGCATCGGCGCTCTGGTCAAAGAGTGCGAAGGCGAACATGCCTCGCAATCGAGGAAGCAGTGCCTCTCCCCACTCGCGGTACCCGTGAAGAAGGACCTCACTGTCACTGCTGGAGCGAAAGCGGTGCCCGCGGTTTTCGAGGGTCTCCCTCAACTCCAGGTGATTGTAGATTTCGCCGTTGAAGACGAGATGGAGCTGCCCGTCGGCGGTGGACATGGGCTGGTGGCCCGAGGGTGTCAGGTCGATGATGCTCAGCCGGCGATGGGCTAGCCCGACCCGTTTTCGTTTGTCGATCCAAATTCCGGCATCGTCCGGTCCCCGGTGTGCTTGGGCATCACGCAGGCGAACAAGGGTGTCTTCCTCGACCGGCGCTCCTCCTCCATGCCCGACGATGCCGGCGATTCCGCACATGGCGGAAGGCTAGCCGAACATCTTTCTGGACGCATGGTAAAGAGGGGCCCGCACGAATCGAGCGCTCGACCTTAAAAAGCGACTTCTATCCTATGGTTTCACTCGATGATTTGAAGAGTTCAACTTTGGAGGGGAATGCTTCCATGACCGACCACCAACCCGACGAGAGCGAGAAGGTCGAAATTACTTCGGCGTATTCCAACTACGTCTTGGCTGTTCTCTTCGTCGTCTACGTCATCAACTTTCTTGATCGGCAGATTCTCTCCGTCTTCATAGGCCCTATCAAAAAGGAGTTCGGGGTCTCGGACACGGTCATGGGTCTGCTTGTGGGCTTCGCGTTTGCGCTCTTCTACACCATTGCCGGAATCCCGATCGCACGCTGGGCGGACCGGGGTAATCGCCGCTCGATCATTGCCCTGGGAATCGCGGTCTGGAGTGCCATGACGGTCTGGTGTGGCTTCGCGCGAACCTTCGGTCAATTGGCGCTGCTGCGAGTCGGTGTAGGTGTGGGCGAAGCTGCAGGGAGTCCGCCTGCTCACTCGCTTATCTCGGATTATTTTTCGCCCTCAAAACGCGCCACCGCCATGGGGATCTACGCGTGGGGGGTCTATGTCGGCTCGGCTCTTGCCTATCTGGGCGGAGGCTATTTGCGGGAGCAATTTGCGGAAGATTGGCGAACGCCTTTCATCTTGTTGGGGCTCCCCGGCTTGCTGATTGCTCTGGTGGTTCGCTTTACCGTGAAAGAACCCCCTCGTGGCTACTCCGAGAAAAGCGTGGTCAGTAGCGAGCCTTCAACCTTTCGGGAGACCTTGAACTACCTGTTTTCGTGCCCATCCTGGCGGAACCTGGTGGCGGGTTCCTGCTTCCTCTCACTGATGGGTTACGGGGTCTTGATGTGGGGTTACGAGTTCTTCGGCCGGGTCCATCACATGTCCCCTATGGATATCGGCATCTGGATGGCGGCCATCGTCGGTATCGGCGGCAGCCTGGGCACTCTTGCCGGTGGAGCCATCACTGACCGTCTTTCCCAGCGCGACCCAGCCTGGGCCATGCGCTTTCCAGCTCGGGCTACCTGGGCATGCCTCCCCTTTGCCTTTGTGTTTCTTCTGTCTGATTCAAGCCACATTGCGATGGCCAGTTTCTTCGTCTTCTATTTCCTCGCCAATATTTACGTGCCAGCCATGCATTCGCTCAACCAGAATCTTGCGCGGTTGAGCATGCGAGCGACAGCAGCGGCGATTCTCCTCTTTGTCGTGAATCTGGTGGGCGCGGGATTTGGACCTCTGCTCGTCGGGGTCATGAATGACCTTTACGCGCCGTATTGGGGCGAGCAGTCGATCCGCTATTCCCTGCTCTCTGTCAGTGTCATGGGCGTAATGGGCGCGATTTATTTTCAGCGCTCCGCTCGGACACTGGCTGACGATTTGAGTAGTCGCGACAGGGATTTTCCGTCCGAAGGTGCGCGATAGGCGTCTCTTTTCTCTTCGTTCAGCCGGGCAGCTCGAAAGCAGAGAAATCTGTCTTCTGAACAGAGGGTTTGGGGATGCGCTTGCCTTCAACGCGCGGGTTGGCTGCCTCACTATCGCGGTATGAATCCCATTGCATTCCTGTCATCTTACGACCAATTAGATGGAAACTTGCTGGGGTTGAAAGTATGGGTATCAGTCGGCGGTCATTGTTGAAGAAAAGTGTGGTTGCCGGGGTTGCAGGCGTTGCGGGGGCGGTTGGGTTGCCTCTTGTCGCATCCTCCAAGCGAGGCCGAAACAAGAGAGGCCGAAAAAAGAGAGACCGAAAAAACACTTCGGTGTCAGACACCGGGCAGGGTCTTTTTTTCGGTTACGAACCCTTCACCCAGGAACTGGTTCTTCCGCGAGTATTGAGTCGCCTTGATGGGGGAGAGCGTCTGGACCCCAAGCCAGGGGCGTATCCGCGCGCGGGTGGCGTTGGACGCGGACCGGTGGCGCCAACGGGTTCTTTCGAAGATGTCAGCCACGCGATCGCGCCGGAGTTTGGTTATTTCCCGGACATGAACCAGTTCAACAGCGGGTTCAGTGATGGGGATACCCATGAGGCCGAGTTCGGTATGGTGATTGAGGAGACCCTGCATCGGTTTGTCCCCGACGGCCCCGAAGTTCCGATTTTTGCCTACCGGGACGTAACCCAACCTCCGGGTTCGGGCACGACCCCCGGGCCCACGGTGTTGGTTCGCTACCGGGAGCCCGCGGTGCTGCGCTGTTCGAACGCCTTGACGGCCGATCGCGGTACGGAGGCCGATGGCCAGGTCAACTCCACAGGACACAACCACGAGAGTTCGATTCACCTGCACGGAGGGCACAACCCGGCCCACTCGGATGGATATCCTGATTTTTATACGCTGTCGGGTGAATCTCGAGACTATTGGTTTACCAATTGCGGTCCTCAGATGACCGACCCGGAGACCAATTTTGCGCCGGTCCATGGGGATGACTTTGATGAGGCGTGGATCCCCACGACGCTCTGGTATCACGATCACGCTATGGATGTGACGGGCTACAACGTCGTCAAGGGACTGGCGGGTTTCTTTCTCGTCGTGGATGAACGCGAAGACGAACTGGCTCGCCGGGGGGTAATCCCGGAGCCGGGGGGCGATTACGATATCGGTCTGGCCTTTACGGATCGCCGTTTTAATGCCGATGGAACGATCAGCTACGACTTCCTCGATCACAACGGATATATCGGGGATGTACATACGGTGAACGGGAAGGTTCAGCCCTACTTTGACGTCGAACGCCGGAAGTATCGCTTTCGGATACTGAATGCATCGAATGCCCGAATTTACGAAATGCGTCTGAGTAGCGGGCAGAAGATGTGCATTATCGGTACGGACAGTTGGCTGTTGCCTCGGGGCATTGAAGTGGAGAGCTTCGAGGTCTCCTCGGGTATGCGTTATGACGTCATCGTTGATTTCTCTGAATACGAGGAAGGCGACGAGGTCTTTCTGGAAAATATTATGATCCAGACGGATGGACGTAAGGGCAAGGACCTGGATCCCGACGATCCCACGCCATTGCTCAAATTCAATGTGGTGGGAGAAGCGCTCCCCGAGCCCGAAGTTCCGTGTGTTGAGGGAACAACGATCCGGGGTTTTGCGGTTGATGTTGGACAGGGCGTGGATGACGAGCCTGGGTTGCCGGGCCAATGGGCCCCGATTCGCGAAGACGAAGTCATTAAGACACGGACATTCAGAACCGACAGAGCGATGGGCGCTTTCACGATCAACAACCGGTTCTTCAATCCCCGACGGTCTGACGCGAACCCGGAACTGGGTGTGGGAGCCGAGCGATGGTGGTTCGTGAACACGTCGGGAGGCTGGTGGCATCCCATGCATACCCATCTCGAGGGCCATCAGGTCAAGTCCGTGAACGGAAAGCTTCCCCGTCGCGAGCGGCGTTTCAATCAGGACCTCACGCTTCTCCATGGCGGAGAGGAAGCGGAGTGTCTTGTCAAGTTCAGGACATTTAGCGGGCCTTTCGTGTTTCACTGCCACACGGTTGAGCACGAAGACATGCGGATGATGGGGGTCTGCGATCCAACCCCAGGACCGGGTAACACTGAAGCCTTCGACGAAGCCGCGCCCTTGGATGGCGAACGCGAGATCGATTCGAACGTCTCGGGGGTAGTTCCGAGCTGCCTTGACCTTGAGCACGATCACTATCTCTACTTCGATGTGGCTGGAGACTTGGACCGCCTGGCGGGCAGGGGCGTCGGCTTTCTGGAATGCGACTACGATATGTTGTTGAGAGGGAATCGCGGTCGGGTGAAGTAAGACGGATTCCGGGAGACGCCTCGTCGAATCTTGCGAGCGAGTGCAGGGTGTCCAAGAATCTCTTGATGGCACTCGATACCGTGACCCGGCGAACGATTTACATAGCGATCCTGCTGGGGATTACGTCGCCCTTGGAGGCAGGGACAGGCGCGCCGGTTGGGGCCTCCGAGCGCCCCTGGCCAGTGACCGAAAACCGCTCGGAGTGCGCCGGGTATGCGCCGCTCCGCAAACCCTTTTTCGGGGACACCCACGTCCATACAACGTTTTCCCAGGACGCGAGTACCCAGGACACCCGGGCGACTCCTCGGGACGCCTACGCCTTCGCCCGGGGCGCTGCCCTGGGGATCCAGCCCTATACGCAGAGCGGTTCCCCCCAGCGCACGGTGCAACTCGATCGGCCCCTGGATTTCACCGTGGTGACCGATCACGCCGAGCAGTTGGGCGAGACCCATATTTGCAAAACCCCTGGCGCCCAGGGGCATGACTCGCTGGTCTGCCGGATCTATCGAAACTTTCCCCGGGTGGCCTTCTACTTGATGAATGCCCGCTACTCGGTACTGGGCACACGCTGGGGCTTTTGTGGGGAGGATGGCGAGCATTGTTTATCCGCGGCGGGAACGATCTGGCGGGAAACCCAGAGCGCGGCGGAGGAGGCCTACGACCGTACCGAGGCCTGCGAGTTTACCAGTTTCGTGGGTTACGAATGGACCGCGGGGCCTGGGGGAGGCGCCCACCTTCACCGCAACGTGATTTTCCGCAATGAAAAAGTGCCGGCACTGCCCATCTCGGTGATGGAAACAGGCTTCCAGGCGATCAATCTCTGGAAGGCGCTGGACGTTCAATGCCAGGCGGGCCTCCCGGGCTGCGAGGCCATCACGATTCCCCATAACTCGAATATCGGAGGGGGGTATACCTTCGCATCCGGGCGGGGATTGGAGGAGGAGATCGATGCCGAGGAGGCGATCCTGCGCCAACGCTACGACCGCCTGGCGGAGGTCATGCAGCACAAGGGCGATTCCGAGTGCATGCTCGACCCCAGCGCGCCCGATGAGGCCTGCGCGTTCGAGAAGCTCACCAGTCCGCGCATGATCTCGTATTTTGGCGCCGAGCCGCTTCGGCCAACGGACTTCGTGCGAAACGCCTTGAAACGAGGGATCGCCCTGGAGGGCAAGCTGGGAACCAATCCTCTGAAATACGGAATGATCGCGAGCACCGATACCCATCTGGGAACGCCCGGTCTCACCCGGGAGCGCGGCCACCCGGGCCACGGGGGCGGGGGCAAGCCCGCCCGGGAGGGTGTGCCGCCGGGTCTGCCGGATAACCTCCTCTTCGGACCCGGTGGTCTCGCTGTGCTGTGGGCCGAGGAAAATTCCCGGGACGCGCTCTTCGAGGCCATGCTTCGCCGGGAGGTGTACGGCACCAGCGGCACGCGTCCGACTCTCCGCTTCTTTGGCGGCTGGGACTATCCCCCGGATCTCTGCGACGCTCCGGATCTTCCCGGGCGTGGCTACGCCGGGGGCGTTCCCATGGGCGGAGACCTGCCCGACCCCCCATCGGTCGCGGGTGGGCCCAGCTTCGTCGTAGCCGCCCTGCGCGATCCCGAGCCGGGGGCCTCGCCGCTTCAACGCGTGGAAATCATTAAGGGCTGGGTCGAGGGCGATAGCCTGCACGAAGCGGTCATTCTCGTCGCGGGCGGCGAGAATGGCGCCGACGTGGATTTGTCCAACTGCCAGCGCCGGGGTACTGGGGCCGATCGCCTGTGTTCGGTGTGGAGGGACCCAGACTTCGATCCCGAAGAATCGGCATTCTATTACGCCCGGGTGCTCGAAAATCCGACTTGTCGCTGGAGCCAATGGGCCTGTGTGGACGCGGGGGTCGATTGCAGCGATCTCGCCCGTGTCGGCGATGGCTTCGAGGCCTGCTGCTCCGAGGATCATCGGCCCACGGTTCGCGAGCGCGCTTGGAGTTCGCCGATTTGGTTCTCTCCTCGGTAGCGCTTGGCCCGCTTCGGGGGTGCGGAGAGAGGAAGTCATCAAAATTTCCCCTAGGGGGGAGGCGGGAGTGCCGAAGGGGCCGAGTCTTGGAGAATCTACCGGCGCCCAGGGGCAGGGGGTCGGGACTCAATCAAATGGCCTTGGGCCGGACCCCGTGCTAAACGGAGAGAAACAGCGGGGAATTTCAATGTCCGGGCACTCGAAATGGTCGACCATCAAGCGCAAAAAAGGCGTGGCCGACGCGAAACGCGGAAAGATCTTCACCAAGCTCATCCGTGAAATCGTCACAGCGGCCCGGATCGGAGGCGGCGACGCCGACGCCAACCCCCGCCTGCGTCTGATCGTCGACAAGGCGAAGTCCTCGAATATGCCCAAGGACAATATCCAGCGGGCCATTCAGAAGGGGGTCGGCGGGGGCGAGGGGGAAGCCTATGAGGAAATGGTGTACGAGGGCTATGGCCCCGGTGGAACGGCGATTCTTATTGAAGCGCTCACGGACAACAAGAACCGAACCGTGAGCGACGTGCGCCACGCGCTGGCCAAGAACGGCGGAAATCTCGGAGCGAGTGGCTGCGTGGCCTATCTCTTCCAGAAGCGGGGCCTGTTGCAGTTTGCGGCCGAAGGCGTCGACTCGGATGCATTGATGGAAGCTGCCCTTGAGGCGGGGGCGGATGATTTTCACGAGGGGGACGGCAGCATCGAGGTCGTGACTTCGGCTGTGGATTTTGCCGCCGTTCGTGACGCGCTCGAGGGAGCAGGCTTTGTCTCCCTGGAGTCGTCGGTCACGATGGAACCTTCGACTACGGTTTCACTGGGGGGCAAAGACGCCGAGCAAATGATGCGTCTTGCCGATACTCTGGAGGATCTCGACGACGTGCAGGAATTTTTTGCCAACTTCGATATCTCCGAGGAGGAGATGGAGCAGTTCGCCTAGACACGAGTTCCAGAGATCTCATGTTCCCGTGTGCCCGGTCCCCGATGAATGGATTGGGTCATGGGAAAGCGATCGTACGGGGGGTACGATGAGGATTCTCGGAGTTGACCCGGGTTCCACCGCGACTGGTTACGGGGTGGTGGAATTTGCGGGAGGACGTCTGTCCCACGTGGCCCACGGCATCCTGCGCCCCGGGCGCGGAGAAGCGCTGGCGGGTCGCTTGGCGATGATTCACGCGGGTCTGCTCGGAGTCGCGGCTGAGCATGCCCCAGAGTTGGCGGTGGTGGAATGTGTCTTCGTGGCCTCCAACCCGAGGTCCGCATTGGTGCTCGGCCAGGCCCGAGGGGCCGCTTTGGCGGCTCTGGCCAGTGCCGGTCTGGAAGTGGCCGAACTCAGCGCCCGGGAGGTCAAGAAGGCGGTGACGGGAACCGGGGCCGCGGGCAAGGCGCAGGTTCAGGCAATGGTGATGCGTCTGCTGGATCTTCCCGAGCCTCCGCCCACCGATGCTGCCGACGCGCTGGCGGTGGCCATTTGCCACGCCCACGCCGGTCGCCTGGCGGGCATTGGCGTGGGTCGCCGTCGCCGAGGTCTGCGCTCGGCCGACTTGTCCCTCCGACTTTCCAGGGGGCGGCGATGATCGCCTGGCTGGAAGGTCAGTTGCGGGAAAAGACGCCCACGCGACTGCTGGTCGATGTGGGAGGCGTGGGGTACGAACTCCTGGTTTCGCTCCGGACCTTCGAGAGCCTGCCCGAAACGGGAAAGACCGTGGCGCTCCATGTTCGGACCGTGGTTCGGGAGGACGCCTTTCTTCTGTACGGTTTCGCGACGTCCCTGGAGCGCGATACCTTTGATCTGTTGGTTCGCGCGAATCGAGTGGGCCCGCGTCTGGCCCAGGCGATTCTTTCCGGGATGGCCCCGGAGCCTCTACTCCGGGCCCTGAGCGAAGGTGATGCGGGCACGCTTCAGCGCGCACCGGGAGTGGGACCGAAAATGGCCCAGCGCATGGCGCTGGAATTGCGCGAGGGCGCCGTGGTACTGCTGGATCGGAGCGGAATTCCCGATGCTGGGGCTACGTCCTCGTCGGCGGACGGCGGGCGGGCCGATGTACGGGAGGAGTTGCTCTCGGCGCTGATCAATCTTGGCTATCCCCGAAACCAGGCCGAGCGCGTCGCTGAGGTTTCTTCGCGTGAGGCGGGGGAAGATGCTTCGATCGAGTCCCTGATCCGGGTTGCCCTGAAGAGGCTGGCACGATGAGCCCCCCGGAAATAGATCGTGGCCCCCTTAGTCTCGAATTGGAGGGCCCCGATTCGCGTTCCGAGGAGAGCCTTCGCCCCCAGAGCCTGGACGAGATGATCGGCCAGGACCGACTTCGGGAAAACCTTGCGATTTTCGTTCAGGCCGCCCGGAGCAGAGGAGAACCGCTGGATCATCTCCTCTTTTACGGCCCCCCGGGCCTGGGAAAAACCTCGCTGGCGCGAATCGTGGCTCACGAGATGGGAGCGCAGTTCCACGCCACCAGTGGCCCCGCCATCGAGCGCCCAGGAGACCTGGCGGCGCTGCTTTCGAATGTGGAGGAGGGCGAGGTGCTCTTCATCGACGAAATCCACCGACTCTCGGCGAGCGTTGAAGAAATCCTCTATCCCGGCATGGAGGATTTTCACCTGGATGTGCTGATCGGGGAGGGGCCCAGCGCCCGCTCGATCCGCTTGGATCTACCCCGCTTTACCCTGGTGGGCGCCACCACCCGGGCAGGACTTTTGACCTCGCCTCTGCGCGACCGCTTCGGCTGGAGTGCCCGCCTGCGTTACTACCCGGTGCAGGATCTCGAACGCATCGTGGCGCGCTCGGGGGATCTGCTCTCCATCGAACTCGAACCCGAGGCGTCCCGAGAAATTGCCGGACGCTCCCGGGGGACGCCGCGTATCGCCAACCGGCTGCTGCGCCGGATTCGTGATTTCGTGGAAGTGGAGCGAGGCCGAGGCCACCGGGTCCGAGTAGACGAGGCCCGCAGCGCCCTGGACCGTCTGGAAGTGGATGCGATGGGTTTCGACTCCCTCGATCGATCGCTGCTGGGAAGCCTGATCGAAAAATTTGATGGCGGTCCCGTGGGTCTCGAAACCCTGGCGGCGGCGGTGGGCGAGGACAAGGGAACCCTTGAAGACGTGGTCGAGCCCTTTTTGATTCATCAGGGTTTTCTGGATCGCACGCCCCGCGGTCGCGTGGCCACGGCTCGAGCTATCGAGTTCTGGCGATCGCGCTGAGCGCCGGGGCTATCCAGTCATCTCAGTTCTTCCGGGAGCCGGCTTCGAGATCAGCGGGCGTGCCCGGCAGGGTTCCCCGGTTGTAGTAGAGCAAGAGGTCGCCGTCCGCAGTCTGGGGGTCGTAGACGATCAAATCCTCGAGCCCATCCCCATCGAGGTCGGCTACCGACGTTCTTCCGGCGCGTAAGTCGACGGCTTGCCGAGCAGCGGTTTTACCGAAACTTGGCCCCGAGGCGCCGGCTCGGCCGAGTCGGATGGCCATCTTGCCCTTGCTTTCGACAAAGAGCATGTCCTTGCGTCCGTCGGCATTCCAATCCGTGCCGAGGATGGGGTAGAGGCCCTCGATCCGGGCCTGGGCGAAATCGATTTTGAAATGGAGGTCCCCTTCCCAGGTCGAAGTGATGGAATGGGGCTCGGTTTGGCCCACAGACAGGATTCTCAGGGTTGCCTTTCCGCTTCGGGTCAAGAGCATCCGCACCACCTGAACCAGGCCGAACTGCATCGAGGTCTCCACGCCTTCGAGCCAGCCGTCGCCGTCCAGGTCCAGAAACTCGATGCTCGAGAAGCCATCGTCCAAGACCCGCTGAGCATCGGGAGGGCCATCGGGCCGGGGCCCATCGCCGCGATTGAGATAGAGGCTCGTAACGGCGCGGCCCTGCATCAGGCTTCCCCAACTGCGGTGGAGGACCAGATCGGAGAGGCCGTTGGAATCGAGATCGACGATGCGGTAGCTGGCTTTGCTCTGTTCGGGTCGAATCTCATGAGAATCTTCGAAAGGATGGATCTCGATCTGCCGGGAAGGCGAGCCCGGCAGCCCGGCTTCCCCTGCGCGAAAGACCGTCATTGTCCAGCGGGTGAGGGCGAAGAGGTCGAGTCTCCCGTCGGCGGTGTCGTGTCCCGCCAGCAGTAGGGGCCAGCTGAAACTCGCCGACAAAAAGGGGTCCGTGGGATCGGGAAGGCCCGGCGCCTGGGTGGCGTAGTCCGCGATCATGGGAAAGGCCAGGGCGTGTCGGTCCTCGTCGAGTAGATCCACAACAAGCGCGCCCTTGAGCGTGGGTAGGAGCACTGCGGGTTTTCCATTGGGACCCCATGGGCCCACCATTGGAATCCTGGAAAGCCCCCGGGAGCGCGGGATCAAAGGCAGCCCATCGGGGATGCGGATTTCTCGGCGAATTTCGGGATCGGCCAGGGAGATCAGCTCTAGGCCCTTTGCGCTCAGCAGCAGCAACTGGTGTCCGTGGGGGTCCGTGTCCACGGCCACCACGTCGCTGCCCACTGCGAACTCTCGGACGCCCGATGAGTCTCCTCGTGGGTTCGCCGTGCAGGGGAAGAGGAGGATCCGTCGCCGCTCGTTTGGGGGGATTCCGTCCACGGAGATCACGAGGAGGTCTTGGGTCCGGTTTGGGCAGCCAGCGGAGAAGGCGCCGGTCCAGACCTGGACCGGCCGGCCGGGCACCTCCAGGCGATTGGCTTCAAAGGGTTCCTCGCCCGCCCAGACCAGCGCCGGGGCGAAAAGGAGGACGCACACCGCCCACAGGCGGAGATGGAAAAGGAAGCACGAAGTTGGATGGTTGAGCGCCACGGGTCCGATCATACGCGAGAGTGGGCCCGAATCGCTCCTCGACCGACCTGCCCGGGAGTGCCCGTTGGTC
>CAWVXN010000003.1:0-20483 GCA_963933695.1 uncultured Myxococcales bacterium
ACGTTGTGTCAGAACCCAGCCTTTCGGTTTTGTCTTCCCCGCTCCCCTCTCCCCACTCCTCACTCCTCACTCCCCACTCCCCACTCCCCTCTCCCTTCCCCCGCCCCTCGCTTGTAACTATACCAACCAGACGGTATAGTCTCGCCATGCCGAAACCGCCCGCCGCCCGTACCCTGGTTCTGGATGCTGCAGAGCAGCGTCTGCTCGATTACGGCCCCAGTGGCCTGATCCTCGATGCCGTCGCCGCCGATGCCGGGGTTTCGAAGGGCGGGCTTCTTTACCACTTCCCCTCGAAAGAAGCGCTGATCGAAGGCCTCACCGAGCGCATGCTCGCGGGCTTTGACGCTCGTCAGGACGAACTCGCTGAAGGGGATGCGGAAGAGGGCGGTGCGTATACGCGCGCCTACTTGCAGTCGACCGTGACGCCACGGGGTGAAGCGGCGGACGATTCGGCGCGTCTGATGGCGGGGCTGCTGGCCTGCATGGGGGGCGACCGCGCGCGCCTCGATGCGGTGCGAGCGCGCTTCAGCCGTTGGCAAGCGCGTTTGGAAGGGGCCGACGGAGTCGATCCCGTGGCCGCAACGATCGTGCGTTTGGCGGCGGATGGGTTGTGGCTGAGCTCCCTGCTCGGGTTGCCTGGTTTAACGAAGAAGCATGCGGCCCAGGTGCTCGCCCGCCTTGAAGACATGACACGAGCAGAGTGAGGATGCCGCACGGATTCCCGATTTTGTTCGCTGCGATTCTCGCCGAGGTGGGAGCCACGCTCGCGCTGCGCGAATCCCAAGCATTCGCCCGACCGGTTTTGGGCTTTGCGGCGCTCGCCGGTTATGGGCTCGCGTTTTGGTTGCTTGCCCAGAGTCTGACCACTGTGCCACTCGGGATCGCTTATGGGGTCTGGGCAGGGCTGGGCACCGTGGGGATCGTGCTGGCCGGCTGGGCGTTGTTCAACGAAGTGCCGAGCCCGAGTGCTTGGCTAGGTATTGGATTCGTGGTCCTTGGTGTGAGCTTGCTCGGGACCGGGCTTCCGACGCGATGAGGAAGAGAAAAAGATGAAAGACGATCATGGCCGCCACAAACTCTCGCGGGAACTCACGAGCGATATCGAGCGGCTCGAGGAGCGCTTTCGTGAGAGTGCTACGGAGCTGAGCGCCATGCGTGCGAAGCTGCAGAGCGGAGCGCGGGAAGAGTGGACCGAGATTCGCCAAGAATGGGACGCCCTCGATGGACGCGTGCGTACGATCGGCATTGCCCTCGGCATCGCGCTCTTCCTCGGCGCCTACCTCTTCTATATGAACCTCGGTTGGTATGCCGATCAGCGCGCATTGCCACAAAGCTCGGATTGGCTCCTCGATCGGCTCCCCTCATGGAATCTCGTGCCGATGCTTTCGTGGGGATGGCTCGCGCTCCATGCCTGGGCTGTGGGGATCGCCGTTCTCTATTACCCACGGCGAATGCCGTTCCTGCTCGTTCTGTTGAGCGTCTATCTCGCAGTGCGTACGGTGTACGTCTTTCTCTCACCGATCGGTGCGCCCGCCGAGATTTTGGATATGCGTCAGCTCGATACGTTATTCGCCTTGGTGGCCGGGGAATACACGTTCCAGAACGAGTTCATCTTCTCGGGACACACGGCGGTTCCATTCCTCTTCTACCTGTTCTTCGAGACCCGGCGCCAAAAGGTGGTGATGCTTTTGGGATCGCTCTGTATGGCCTTCGCCGTGCTCGTCACGCGCAACCACTACACGGTGGATGTCATTTCCGCTTATTTGATCGGCTACTCGATCTACACACTCTCGCAATGGCTCTTCGGCCTGGCGATGGCCCAGTTGCCGCGAGCCTCGAGGGCACGCGCGGGCCCAAGCGCGGCCTAGCTGATCGGTGCGAAGGCTTGATTCATTCATCCCGATTTAGCGAACGGGGCGCGTTCCTTTAATGCAGGGGGAGTCAAACTATTTCGGGCTGCAGGGGAGAGATTCCGAGTCGTTCGCGGACTGCGTCAATGGGAACGTCCACATCTTCCCAGAAGTTCCAGTCGCGGCCAAGATCGACTTTTGTGGCGGCCCCCCTCTCGAGTGCGTGCAGAACCTCCAGCGCCAGTTGATCCTGACCGATGCGGCCCAGCAGCACAGGCATATCGAAGGGTGTCAGGTTGATGCCCGCCGTGTGAATAATGAGCGCGAAGAGCACAGTGAAAAAATCATCGGGGTCGGTGGTGAAGCCGGCTTGAAAGGCCGCCGCCTTCATCTCGCCTTCGGGAGAAGTGTCGTAGCCGGCCAGCACATGCGTAAAGTCGTGATAGAGCGCGCCCATGGGGAACCCGCCCTTCTCCCCGCTAAAGGGTAGATCCGCATCTTGGCAGTGCCGATAGAACTGATATCCCAAGGTCTCTTCTGGCAAATCTCCAAACGCGTGAAAGCGCGCTGCTAACTCAGCATCCTCGGGGAGGACGCCCCTGAACCGGAGGGCGGCTCGCATCGCCGGCACGATGCCCCCATGCAACTTGCGGGTATTTCGCATATAGATCCGAATGTGTGCATGGCGCGCGAAAGCGAACTTGAAACGCATTACGCGCCCCTTCGCTAGATGTCCCACCACGCTGACCGCTGGCTCTTCTACGCCCAGCCCAGACGCGAAGGTCGACATCAGACGAACCTGCTCTTCGCTCGGTGCACCCTCCGCCACGCTCACCACAACCATCAGTCGGATGAGTTGCCTGGCCTGTGCCCCATCCATACCGACCGAGAGCAGATCCTCGGTGTTGATCGGCGCCAGGGTATCGAGATCAGACGCCGTCCCCAACAAGCTTCGCTGCAGAGCTTCAAGCACGGCTCGCTGGGGCTCACCGAGGCCGTTCCTTGCCGCTCGCGCGACCATTGTGATCGCCCGCAGTTCATCAAGCGCCCATTTTGGTTCTGGCTTTAGGAAGTCCATCATCTCCTCCAAGTTCTCATGACAGTGTATTTCGCGGCGCTCCGTGTTGGACTGCTGCTTCCGTCGGACACACTTCTGGCGGCGTGTGTGACACCGATGGAGCCGCTTGACTAGCTTGATTAAATTGACTGCTCGCGGTTCATGGGTGAGATCCCGAGGTCGATCGTCTTTGTGCCGGTCCTCGGCAATTCTAATGGTGAAGAAAAGCGGCGTCGACCCGAGTTGAATGGCTGTGAGGTTGGGTCTCTTCTATTCGTTCTACTAGGACTCCCCGGGCGAGAGGCCCACGATCGGTTCGTCTCAGGTGGGACCCGTTGAGGTTTTCCATATGTAGGCCCGGGCCGCCTCGCAAGCAGTGAAGGGGGTGGGGCAGGGGCCTCTCCAGCTCCACGGGCCTTGGCGGTCCGGAGTGCCTTCCTGGCAAGGGGCACACGGGTCATTTAGCCTTCAGGCCCAAATCAGCCGGCATTGCCGTGTATCGAGCAAAGGAATTTCTCTGTGAGCACGGAATTGTCGGTTGGCTTCATCGGCCTAGGAAATGTCGGCGCGAAACTAGCGGGAAGCATTCTGAGAGCGGGGATCGGGCTCACCGTCCTGGATCTTGACTCCGAGGCTGAAGCCCCTTTGCTGGCTGCCGGCGCCCTGAAGGGGGCGAGTCCGAGAGCGGTGGCCGAGTCGGCTGATCTTCTGATTACGTGCCTGCCGAACCCCGCCGCCAGTGCCGCTGTGATGGAAGGGCCCGATGGGGGCCTTTCTGGATTGTCTCGAGGCAGTATTTGGGCCGAAATGAGCACCACGGATTCACAAGAGGTTCGCAGGCTGGGCGAGAAGGTGAGGGAGCAAGGGGCGTGGCCGGCGGATTGTCCGGTTTCCGGCGGGTGCCACCGTGCGGCGACGGGGAATATCGCCATTTTTGCGGGGTGCGAGCGCCCTGTGTTCGAGCGTCTGCTTCCGACCCTCTCGGAGATCGGGCACGAGATCCTGCATACCGGTGAGCTCGGTTCGGCGTCAATTCTCAAGGTTGTCACGAACTACCTCGCCACCGCCAACCTGGTGTCTCTTTCCGAGGCGCTTGTGACCTCCCAGCAGGCGGGGATGGACTTGGCAACGACCTATGAAGCGATCCGAATGTCATCGGGCAATTCGTTCGTCCACGAGACAGAGAGCCAGGTCATCCTGAACGGCAGCCGAGATATCAATTTCACCATGGATCTCGTTCTCAAGGACGTATCACTCTTCCAGGCCCTTGCGGATCGATCGGGAGTTCCCCTGGAGATTTCGCCGCTGCTGTTGGAGATCTTCAACGATGCGGCCCAGCGGTTTGGGCCAAGAGAGTGGTCCCCCAATGTCATTCGGCGGTTGGAAGAAGCCACCGGATGCCGAGTCGAAGCGCCCGGCTTCCCCGCGCAGATGGTGGATACTCAGCCCAAGAAGCCGGGCTGCGAGGTCAAGCCACGAGCCGAAACAGGTCGTCCAGACTGAAAAGGGGCGAACTCGGGACATGATTCAATGTTGTCCAGTGATCGCGGTCGGTGTTGACGGAATTCGTACGTGTCAAAAGAAGCGAGAATGCAGGAGTGCCTATCATGATCCCCACGATTGACATCGGCTCCCTCTTCGAATCGGTGTCGGAATCGAAAGGCCAAGGCGCCACCGACCTCGCAATCTACCGCGCCGCAAGCCGGTCGGGCTTCATGGTCATCACGGGCACGCCCCACGCCGAAGAACTCGGGGCTGATCGTCGGAAATCCATGTTGCGGATCTTCGGTCTCCCCGAGGCGGAGCAGCGCAGGCTCTGGAAGCGAAACTTTGCGCCCGAGAACCCGAATTTGTACCGGGGCTGGTTCCCCCTTCATTCGGGCGAGTCGCTCTGCCGGGAGGGTTTCGAAATTGGGCCCGATTGTACGCGGGCGTTGCCCCAACTGACCACGCCCGACCTTCTCTACGAACCGTCTGTCTTCCCCGCCGAAGCAGGAATGCCGGAGTGGAGAACCCACGTTTCGGATTTCTACCGGGCCATGGAGAGCATCGGAAGTACCCTGCTGGCGTCTCTTTCCCGAAGCTTGGGCATCAGTGAGACGATTTTCGCGAATGCTTTCCAAGACGGGATCTCGACCCTGAGGCTCCTGCGTTACCCGGCGCGGCCTGTGCCAAAGGGAGCGCTCCCGGCGGGCTTGTTGGGCTCGTCGGGCTTTGTTGCAAAGGATCACCGGAACTACGAAATTGTTTGTGGGGCGCACGTGGATACGGGGCTCGTGACGCTCCTCGCGGATTGTGAAGTGCCCGGGTTGCAAGCGCAAAGCGGATCCGGCGAATGGGTCGATGTCGACATTCCAGCGGGGGGCTTTGCTGTCAATTTTGGAGGGCTGCTTTCCCGGTGGACGGGTAAGCAAATTCGAGCGACCCGTCACCGAGTGCTCTCGGCGGGACCAGAGCGCTATTCGATCCCGTTCTTCTTCGAACCGCGGCCAGATACCTTGATCGCGCCGTTGCCGATTCCCGGGGCAGAGGCATTTAAGCCCTTCTTGTTCGGCGACTACCTTTGGGACACCACGACCCGGTTTCCCGAGAACTATGGGCTCGGACACCTGCGTGCGGCTCAGCCCGGCTACCGAGACCCATGGGCTGCGGCTGACTCGGGCTCTGGGGAGTGAGCGAATTATTTCCGGGTGAGCCGAGTCGCGACCCCAGCGCGGGATGCCGTGTTTGGGCTCTCGGTTCGTGACGGTCCGTCTCTTTACGGATCGCGCTGGCCTCGCCCCCAGGACTTGGTCTGTTAGGAAACCCATGTGAGCCTTGATCGGAATGGCGACGCCCAGCTGGGTTACCGCGCGCTGCTCGCGATGGCGGTGCCATTCATCCTCGCGAATACCGCAGTGCCCATGCTCGGAATCGTCGACACAGCGGTGATCGGACAAACCGGAAGCACCGCGGACCTCGGCGCCATCGCCTTGGGCGGGCTGTTGTTCAATTTGATCTTTTGGAGCTTTGGTTTCCTGCGAATGGGGACAACGGGCTTTGTGGCCCAAGCCGATGGCCGAGGGGATGAGGCGGAGGTGCGCGCGATCGCGGGCCGGTCTCTTTTGTTGGCGGTCGCGATCAGCGGTCTTCTGTTGGTCCTAGCCAATGAGCTCCAAGGGTTTGCCTTTGCTTTGTTCGGGGCGGGTGATGAGGTGGAACGCATCGCGGCTGAGTATTTTCGTGTGCGAATGTGGGGCGCACCCGCGAGCCTGTCGATTTTCGCGTTGCTGGGCGTGCTCATCGGGCTCGGCCAAGCTCGAACAGTTCTGGTCGTGCAGGTTTTTCTGAACGGTCTGAACATCCTGCTCGACTTGCTATTGGCTGGCTATTTTGAGATGGGCGTCCGAGGGATCGCGGTGGGCACTGTGATCGCCGAGTGGGCCACTCTGGCGGTGGGCTCCCTGCTTGTCATCTCGTTGCTTCGCTCCCGGCACAAGGATGCTGAGCCCCTGGTTCCCTGGGAGCGGATCAAAAAACTGAAGCAAATGTGGGGCAGCCTGGCTTCAAACCTCAATATCATGGTTCGGACCTTGTTCCTTGTGTTCGGCTTCGCATGGTTCACGGACCATGGGGCCCGCTACGGCGATACGGTTCTCGCGGCAAACCATGTCTTGCTCCAATTCCTCGCCCTCGCAGCGTTCTTCTTGGACGGCTTTGCCAATGTGGTGGAGTCGCACTCGGGGAGAGCCTTTGGTGCTGGGCGGGTCGACATATTGGATGTCGTTGTACGTCGAACCAGTATTCTCGCAGGCTGCACAGCTTTGGTGCTGGCAGTGATGGCGGTGTTGCTGGGGGGCCGTGGAATCTCGATGTTGACCGCCCTGGGCGATGTCCAGGAGCAGGCCATTGGGGCGCTTCCGTTCGCGTCGGCCTATGTGCTCCTGTCTTTCCCAGCGTTCCAATTGGATGGGATCTTCATAGGCACATCGAGGACCCGGGCGATGCGGAACGCCTCGGTCTTGTCCACAGGGGTATTCGTCCTGGCGACTTTCCCGTTGGCCGATCGATTCGGTAATGATGGGTTGTGGCTGGCTTTTATCCTCTATGTCGTATTTCGTGCTCTAGCGCTCGGGGTTCAATACCCCGCTTTGCGGCGCGCTTTGACTCAACGGTGAGGGACTATGAGGAAGGAAGGGGGGAGGGAAGAAGAAAGGAAGGGCCGAAGGAAGGAAGGGCCGAACCGCGGCCGGGGTAGGCTGAATCCCGCACGACGGGACAGTCCTCTCGCCGGACAAATATGTCGCATACTCTTCGGGATGCCTGTCACCCCGAGCCACTGGAAGCTCCGCTGGAGCGCGCCGACTGTCGTCGGCTTGTTGGTCGCCGTTCTGGGCATTGCGGGGATCTCGCCAGTGGCCCTTGCTCAGGGGGGCGCCCCCCAGCCTTTCCGATTCGTGGTTGTCGGAGATACCCAGACCGACGGCGCCGAGACTTCGGTCAACTCGGACGTGCTGACTCAGTTGGTGGCCGACATGAACACCCACAACCCTGCGTTTGGTCTCTTTGTCGGGGACCTGGTTGGGGGTTCCAGTTCCCTGGCCACAACCCGTGCCCAATGGGCTGACTTCTTGGCCGCCACCGACGGTTTCATGGGGACTCGACTGCCGATTCCGGGCAATCATGACGTCTACGGGGGCGTCGGAACTTTCGCTGCGTTCGCTGAAACTTTCCCATGGCTGCCCACGGGTGATTCTCCGCCTGGGGAAGAAGGCGTTTCCTACTTCATCGATCACGAGAACGTTCGTTTCATCGGGATTACGAGCGACCAGGAGTCAGGCACCAGTTCTCGAGTCAGCCCCCAGGGTCTTGCCTGGCTCGATGAAAAATTGCTGGAAGCCGAGCAACTGGGCATCGATCACTCCATTGTTTTTACCCACCATCCCGTCTCTTTTTCGTCCGATAATAATCATGGCGGGACCAGTGGCGCATTCTGGCAGACGATCGTCAACCGTGGCGTGAGCGTGGTCTTCAGCGGGCATTGGCACCGCTACCAGCCGAGTCGGCTGGGTGCTGGGGGAGAGGCCTGGGAGACCATCATCGGGACTGGTGGAGGGTATACCGGCTACTTGCCCATTCGGCCCTACCAACAACGCTGGGGCTTCGGTGTCGGCGAGGTGGATGGGGATCTGCTGGTCATGTCGTTCTATGCCGACGCGGATGGCGACGGTGCCTACGACGACCTGATGGATCGCTACGTGGCCGCCTGGCCTACGGCCGAAGGCGCCAGCCTTGAACCCCATGGTCTGATCGCCCGCTACTCGTTTGAAGGCGGAGGGGCTGCGGACACCGCTCCCGAGCCCCTGGGACGAGGCATTGATGCGACGCTTTTTGGTGGGGCCACAGTTTCGGGGGGCGGGGTCGAGGGCGACGCATTGTGGCTGTCGGGTAATAGCGATTACGCCGAAGCGGGTGCCATAGACGACTACGTACTTTCGCTGAACGGTGATTTGACTCTCTCACTGTGGGTCCGCCTGGATAGCCTTGGGGCGGGGACATGGGCCAACACACTGATCGCCTACGGGACCAACGACTACTACACCGAAGACGAGGAAAGCAACTACTCCTACTGGCTCAATTTACAGGAGGCCAACGATGGCACCTACGCGCACTTTTACTGGGAGTACTCGGGCGGATACAACGTCAGCGTCTACTCCAGCGTGCCCATGAATCTCAGCCTCGACACCTGGCACCATATTGTCGCCACGCGAGATGCCTCGACCATGGAGGCTCGCTTCTACTTGAACGGGGAGCCGCTCGGAGAGGCCGTCGCCTTCGGAACGCTTCCCACGAGCGGTGGGCGCGGCATGCTCTATCTCGGCTCGGACACCGCAGACCTTCTCGGCAATGGCTACGAGGTATCCGGCGCTCTGGATGAGGTGTGCATCTACGATGAGGCCCTCGGGATCGACTCGATTGCTGCGCTCTTCGCCCTGGATGACTGCGCGAACCATGGCAGCAGTTCGCCGGTGTCGCTTGTGCCCCTGTTCGCCCACGAACCGGCAGGCGTAGTGGGGCTGCTTCTCGTGATGCTCGGCGTGGGCGTCTATGCCATAAGGCCGAAGCGTTCGGGTGCCGACTGAATCGAGAGGCGGCTGCGCTTTCGCGGGTGCCGGGCAGGGATGTTCAAGACCCGAGCCGGGCTTAGGGGGAAGCCTCGGTTTCTGCGAAGAGTTCCCAGTAGGAAGCAGCGATGGTGTCCACGCTGAAATCCTCGGCGCGCTCGAGGGCACGGGTGGCCAGACGCTTGGCTTCGTCCGGGCGAAGCAGAAGCTGCTTGAGACCCGCCGCTAGGGCATCGGGACTGTCGGGGGCAACCAAGATTCCGTTTTCTCCTTGTTGCACGATATCCGCCGGACCGTATTCGCAGTCTGTGACCACGACAGGGCATCCGCTTGCCATCGCTTCGACGATCACGTGGCCAAAGCCTTCCCACCGGGAGGAGAGGCAGAAGATCTCGGCCCGGGCCAGGATGGCCGAGGGATGCTCAACGAAGCCTGGGAAGTGGACTCGCTCCCCGAGTCCGAGTGTCTCGGCCCGAGCCTTGAGGGCGGCCTCCTCGGGTCCGCTTCCGACCAGGACCAGATCAAGTCCCGGATCACCGAGTTGCGAAAAGGCATCGATGAGCAGGTCAAAGCCCTTTTGATAGGCCAGGCGACCCACGCCGACGATAAAGCGTGGCGGCAAGTTGACGGTGAGCGGAGTGACGGTCCCCGCGCGTACGCCCTCGAGATCGACGGGGTTCGCGATGATTCGAATTCGTTTCGGATCGACGTCGTAGTGGTCCACGAGCCCTTGGGCGACTCCCGGCGAAATGGCAAGGCAGACGTCTGCCGAGCGATATGCCCACCGAATCAGCTTCTCTACCGGGCGGCGCAGCCTAGGGTTGGGAAAAGCACGCTCGATCACTACGCGGGTATTGTTCCCCTCTCTTGCGATCCAACGCGTTGCTCTGCGACGCCCGGGCATCCAAGCGAATGCAAGCGCCAAAGGGAGGGTTACGTCCGCCATACTGGACATCACGACATCGGGTGCTTCCCGGCGGAGCAGTCCCATCAGGAGGGGAATCTGCGCGAGGGCGCGCTGAGGACTATCGGGAGGGCAAAGCCGGGCCAACCCCCGGAGCAGTCGGCTGCTGGGCAGGACATAATCGTCGGGAGAAACGAGGTCGAGGTACTCGCCCCGGGCTTCGAGGAGGGCCAGCCTGACATTGCGCCCCCCCTCGCAGAGTTTCTGGCGAACGTTCAGGCTCGTTCGCTCGGCGCCTCCGCCTGAGAGATCGGGGAGTACCAGTAAGACCGATGGGTCTGCTCGGGGTGGGGTTGTCCGGTTCAAACTCGGCCCTTGGGAAGCACATGGGTCGCTTTCTGGGCCCGGACCAAGCCCGAGCAGCAATACGGGCCTGCCGGTAGGTGGGGTTGATCGCGCTTCATGGGGTACCTCCACGAGGTTTTCGGTGAGAAGGTCCGGGGGCTTTCTCAGCGCGGAATAGCATCATTTGGCACGGCCTGCGAACTCTCCGGGACGAATCGCACGGTCTCTCGTACGGCCCCTCGCACGGCCTCTTGTTCAGTCGATGGGCTTGTGGTTGACGAACAGGGCGGAGGGTCGCCCGCGCAGATGGAATTGCGTGTTGGAAGAAGTCGAATGCGAGGCGGATGACCACACGCGATTACACCGCACGATTGACACCGCACGATTGACACCGCGGGAAATCAATGACGGCGACGTTGAGAATTTGGGCCTGGACCGAGGCGAACTGGCGAATTCGCTTCTCCTAGGACGAGGAGTCCGGTGCCCCCACTGTCATTCGTTGGCGGTAGTCCCAGGAAACCAGGGTTTCCGGACGAATCTCGATGGCCACCTCGGATTGGACTTTGGCGAGGAGGAGTGGTCCGGGAGGGGTTTCGAAATCCCCGAGGTAGCGCAGGAGTAGAATTCGTAGAATTTCTTCGCCGCGGTTTGCGTGAATTATCCCAGTGGCCCTGCCTCGAACCCCGAGGTAGGGGGGTGCTTCCACGGAGACCTCGAAGGCGCACCGAGGGTCAGAAGCGAGTTGGCTGGCGATCTGGGCTTTCTGTTGGGTTGCACACCACAGGCTTCCTTCGAAGGGGACAAACCAGAGTGAGGTAAGCAGGGGGTAGCCCGAGGCTGAATTGGAAGCCACGCGCACGGGAACTCTGGAGTCACCGAGAAAGGCTTTGACCTCCTCCTCGGACCAAGGCCCCGCTTGAGTCAAATCCGTTTTCAACGGGGCACCCTCTTTTTGTCCGCAAAAGGCAACAAGCCCACCTTTTGCTCAAACTCGTCGTAGGTTCTGATGAACTCCACGCCCGAGGGTAATTGCAGCCCGGCTCCCGCCCCGCCGCCGATCCAGATAGGCACACCTTCGCCGATTCCGCCTCGCAGGGCGTTGACTGTGCGGACGGCCTGATGGCTGGAAATATTAATCAGGCTCAGGGCAAGGGCGGCGGGACTGGTCTCCTCGACCACGCCGATTATGTCCTCTACAGGCAGATCCACTCCCAAATACAACGGGCTGGCCCCTGCGGATAAAACAGTCAAGGCGGCCATCAGGAGCCCTAATTCGTGGCGCTCGCCCGATGGTGTGGCCAATACGACGAGAGGGCCTTGCATGGAGTGAGCGGTTGGCATGGTGGCCGAACCCAGGAGGCTCCGCAGAGCGCTGCTGGCCAGATGTTCCTGGGCAATTCCGATCTCATCTCGCGCCCATCGCTCCCCAATTTCTTGGAGCAGGGGGGCGCAGATTTGACGGAGGAAGAGAGAGGGGCCCAAAACTGAAAACTGGAGACCGAGGAGCTGCTGACAGCGGCTCCCGTCGAGATTTTTCATCGCTGAGAAGATCTCCGCGAAGAAGTCGTCCGGGCGGGCGGGTTCTGAAGATCCGAGAAGTCTCAGTTCTTCGTCGGCCATCTTCGCGACCTTGCTGATGCGGTGGCCCAAGTCCACGGCCTCTCGGGCAAGTCTCAATCTTTCTATCTCAGCGTCGCTGTACCGGCGAGTGCCCCCCGGAGTTCTCTCGGGGGTAACCAGCCCGTAGCGCCTCTCCCAAGCTCTCAGTAGTTCGGGCGAAAGGCCTGTCAGCCGGGAGGCTGCGCGCAGGGGATAGGTCAGCTTCGTCAATTCTTCGTGTTTTGCATTCATGGAATTATTATATACAAAAGTATAACTATGTCGAGATAATAGATAATGTAATCCTAAAATGGACTAAAAAGACTACCCCCGGAGGGAAAAGTAATGATTTGATCAAGATATACGGATATATATATTAATATATAGATAATATCTGTACAATTTAAAAATTCTGTGTAGAATAGGTCAGAGAGGTCGACCGGGCGCCAGTGGGGCCCGTTCGGCAGAGCCGAGTCAGGTATTGCGGATGTAGGTCGATGCTTGAAATCTGAACAATGGACAGTCACCGGCTTGAAGCCAGGAGTATGAAACGCCGGGATTAGCACGCCGGGATCGGCAAGCAGATATAGGCACTCAGATATAGGCACGCAGGGATTAGCTCCCAGGTATAGGCGCAGGGATAGGCAAGCAGGAATCGGCACCCAGGCAGTGGATCGACTGGGTCCGCGCACATGAAGTCGAGGGTGTTCGTTAAAGGGCGGGAAAGCCCCAGACGGGATTGCTACGGAGGTGGGAAGTCATGCGAGTGATGATTGCGAATTTCGAACCGGCGATTGATGAAAAGCTGAGATGGGCTTTCGGGAGTGCCGGCTTTTCTGTGGCGGGCGGAAAGAATCTCGTCGACCGCGTTCTCGAGGAGGGGAATGACCTGGCCGAGTGCATCGTCATGGCAGGAGACAAGGGTTCGGTTAGCGACCTGGCTTCCATATCGAATTTTGAGATTCCGATTCTGGCCATTTTTGATAAATCGAGTACTCGCAAGCGGGTGGAAATATTGGAAGCGGGGGCTGACGATTGCCTTAACTCGCCAGTGGCGATCGATGAACTGATTGCCCGGGTTCGAGCTCTTGCCCGACGCTCGGATCGGTTCAATCAAGTTCGCGACTTCTCTAGAGTCCTCGGTGATTTTGAATACTGTGAGAAGTCTCGGATTGTTCGACGAGGTCATAGGACCATCCTTCTAACAGCTAAGGAATCGAAACTCCTCAACTGTCTTCTGGAATCTCTTGGTTCCACTGTGAGTCAGTCGAAAATGGCAATTAGGCTTTGGGGAAGCGACGGGGTATCAGAGGTCAAGCGCTTGCAGGTTCACATCTCCAATCTGCGAAAAAAACTAGATTCCGGTAGTTCCCTTAGTCTGATTCGAACCGCGCACGGCCATGGGTATTTTATTGCTGTCGAGTCTAAGTAGAAAATCTGGCTTTGACTGCACTGGATAAAGTATGAGTCAGGATTTGGAACGGTTGTCTGGGCGAATGCTTCGGGGAATCCGCCGAGGAACCGCAGGGGTTCGAGTGTACGCCCTCGCTATTTCAGGCTAGGGCAGGGGCATTGAGCCAGGACTAAAAAGCCCGATGTGTGTGGATCAGCGGCCGCATTCGTGCTCCTAGACTCTTGGCTCCTCGCGGCTTCACTTCTGACGCCTTCACTTCTCGCCACTTCACTCCTTACCTATTCACTCCTTCACTCCTCATCTAGCACTCTTAACATCGCACCACCCTTCACTCATCACCTCTGGGACCGTCAAGTCTTTCTCGCCGGGGGTAGGCATTGGGCTCGCCGATTGGGCGGGGTTTGGCGACACTGAGGCTGTGCCCATGGGACCCGGCGGCTGGATGAGACGCCGAGACATGCATCGGGTTTTTTCATTTTCTCACAGGGAGGTTCCCATGAACGATCAATTGCCCCTACCCGAGTCGATGCGCGCTTGGCGAGTTCACGAATGGGGCGTGGAGCCCTCCGAAACGCTCCGGCTGGAAAATGTCTCGGTGCCCGGCCCCGGCCCGGGCGAACTGCTCGTGCGTGCCCAGATTATCCCATTAAATATCAATGATCTCGAGCGTATTACGGGGAAGAACATGATGGTTCGCCCCGAACTTCCGGTGACCCCCGGCATGGAGGTGATGGGGTGCGTGGCGGCAGCGGGGGAGGGCGTTGAGGATTGGCTGGGAAGGCGAGTCGTTGCCATGGCCAAGCAGGCGACAGGCGGGTTCGCAGAGTATTCGATTTGCCCGGTGGTATCGGCCTTTGAGATCCCTGATGAGATTCCTCTCCCCGACGCGGGTGCACTCTATTTTCCCTATCACCTGGCGTGGCTTGGATTGATAGACCGAGCCGAACTCCGGGCCGGCGAAACGGTGCTGATCCACGCCGCCGCCGGCGGGTCGGGGTCGGCGGCTATCCAGCTTGCCAAGAGCCTCGGGGCGAAGGTCTTTGCCACCGCGGGTACGGACGAGAAAGTTCAACTCTGCAGGGAACTCGGCGCCGATGTCGCGATTAATTATTCCAACGAAGACTTTGCATCGGTTGTCCTCGAAATGACGGACATGGTCGGGGTTGATGTGGTCTTCGACAACGTGGGCGAAGCGGTCATGAGCCGGTCTATGGACTGTACCGCCTACAACGGTCGATACTTGATGATGGGATTCGCATCGGACAAGAGATTTGCCGACGAAAAACTGATCGTTCCTCGGAGGGTATCGGCAGGAAATTTGAAGCTCTGTGGGGTTTTGCTCGCCTATGCGAATGAAGCGATTACTCCGGTCATGAAGAAAGCGATGGGCTGGAACTTTTGCTCCGACGCTCTGGGCCGGAAGATCATGTCAGGAATTGTTGACCTTGTCCGGGAGGGGAAGGTGAAGCCGGTTATTGGAGAAATCAGCGGCTTCGAGGATTTGCCGGCTGCGTTGACTCGAATGCGCGATCGGCAAACCACGGGCCGGGTACTCATCACTCTCGACTGAGCGATTCTGGACTGAGCGCTTCTGGACTGAGCGCTTTTGGCCCGAAATCCTCTGAACCGAGCGCGTTTCGACTGAGCGCATCTGGACTCATCACCCTCGACTGAGCACTCTGGACTGAGCACTCTGGACTGAGCGCATCTGGCCTGAGGCCTTCTGGACCGAGCCCTTCTGGACTGAGCGTGCCTCGGGAGAGTGAGGGCCGATGGGATCAGCGGTCCTGACTTAACCCTCCTTGCGCTAGCCCTCGTTCTGCTTGCTCTTGTTCAGCTTTCTCTCGTCCAACTTCCTCTCGTCCAACTTCCTCTCGTTTCTCCGACGGCTCGAGAGGGCGCCGCGGCAGAGCGTTCCTCACTTCCGTCTATCCAAGGAGTGGCGTGGACCGGTCAGTCTTTCGCTCGGGAGCCCGGTGACCGAACTGCAAGTGGGTTAGAGCATGTCCGAGTCCCTGGCTCCGCAAGCCGTGGCAGACTGGCGTGTTTGGGGGCAGCGATTCCGGTGCCTGTCCCGCCGTCCGATTGACCGGGGCCCAATCGAAAATCGGATTCCTGGACATTCTGTTCCGCGGGGTACTGCGAAGACCGGGCATCGAACCATTGCAAATGCAAGTTGCTGCTTTCATTCGAGAAAAAATCTATATGGACAAATGGAACAATATGTATAGATAATACCTTGACAAATAGTTCGGATTGACCAATTATCCGGTCATGGAACTTCCAAAGACAACGGCGCTGGTCCCGATCCTGCTGGCGGCGCTCCCAGGAGCAGCCCAAAGCCTCGATTTCAGGGACGCCTACTTTAGGCACGCGGACTTCAGGCACGCCGACTTCCGGGACGCCGACGAGCGGAACGGAACCGCCATGGGGCCCGGGGTCTCTCCGCTTTGGTCCCCTCTTGAAAAGGGCTGGGTGAGAGGGTCCGGGGCAGCGTTCTACCTCGGGGACGGTGTGGACCCCGGCCAGTGTCTGGACGACGGCCCGCGCCGGATCGATATTGAATATTTGTGGTCGATCCCGGCTGAAGCGTCCGCTTCGGTCACCTTGAAGAAAATTCGCCGCACTGTCGCCGCACCCAGCCCGGACAGCACTCTCCTGCCGGTCAAACCACTGGGGCGTTTCTCCGCCGATGTTGAGCCTGGCGATGGCTCCTCGCTGACCTGCGTCCCCGGTGTAGGCACAGAACTCGCGCTCAATGGAGAGGCTGTTGGCCTCATCGAGGGTGAAGAGTTTTCGATGCCTGTCGTCTCGACCTGGATTGGGAAGCGACCCGTCGATGAAAAGCTCGGCCAAAAATTACTCTCACGCTCCAGGCGACTGTGAACGGAAAGCCTGACTACTCGATCGGAGGAAGAAATGAATAGCCAAGTTCGTTCGTTAATCTTGCTGAATGTCATTGGCGGGTTGGCAGTTCTCGCCAGCTATGCCTTAGCGGTGGGAACGGTCCCCGGGGATGTCCTTTGGGGTGACGTCCCGAAAAACATACAACCGCTTTATACAGTCAACATGTTTCTTGCTGCGGGGGGCTATTTCCTCTTCACTTTTTACATCCTGTTCAGGCTGGACCCCCGAACGACTCGTCCGTTTGGATTATTTGGCTACAGGGCGTTCCATCTCTTTTACGCCCTGGTTCTGTTTCCCTCGGCTGCTTGGCTCCCGCTGACAGCCCGCATGGCCGAGCAGCCTGGCTTGCTCTCAGAGAGCTTGGTGAGGATAGATCTTTACCTAGTGGCGGCTGGGGCCATGGGACTTCTTTGTTGCGTGGCTGCCCTGGGCTCGAGTGCCCCGAAAGGTCGAATTCTTGCGATCGCCGGTCTAGTCCCCTTCTGCCTTCAAACGGTCGTGCTCGATGCGCTGGTTTGGCCATATTTTTATCCCCTGGCAGCGCCCTGATCCCTTTCACCGTCCATGCGGATATCCGCTCAACTGCTCGCTTCCATTTCTATGGACGAAAGGATTAATCGATGCTGGGAATTAAACTTGTTGAAGGCGGTCACATGCCCGATTTGCTGATTCGTGCGGGTATACGGCGGCTGCTGCGCCAACGCCTAAGGGAGATCGGTGCCGGTCATACGGATTGCGCGGAAGTCGCTCAGCGAAATTTCCGAATCGAGCGAAGACTCAGTCCAATCGCGCCGCTCCCCGAACGGGCCAACGATCAGCATTACGAAGTTCTACCCGATTTCTTCCAAAAGGTTTTGGGTCCCCGCCTCAAGTACAGCTGCGGACTATGGACTGACGGCGTTCGGGATCTAGCGGACTCGGAAGAAGAAATGCTCGGACTCACGGCTGAGCGGGCAGAATTGACCGACGGACTCAGAATTCTGGATCTTGGCTGTGGTTGGGGGTCCCTCTCTATTTGGATGGCCACGCGTTACCCGAACTCAGAAATAGTATCGGTCTCCAACTCGAAGCCCCAGAGAGATTTCATTCTCGCTCAATGTCGAAAACTGGATCTCCGGAACGTCGAAGTCATTACCGCCGATGTCAACGACTTCGTTCCGCCGGGCCGCTTCGATCGAATCTTGTCGGTCGAAATGTTTGAGCACGTCAGAAATCACGAAGCACTCCTTTCTAGAATTTCGGCTTGGCTCCAGCATGATGGGAAGCTTTTTGTTCACCATTTTTCCCATCGAAATCGAAGTTATCCATTCGAGATTGAAGGCTCTGATGATTGGATGGGTAGGTATTTCTTTTCTGGCGGAATGATGCCTTCCGACGACCTCCTGCTTCATTGTCAGAAGGATCTCATCGTCGAGGATAAGTGGCAGGTAAACGGCACCCATTACAAAAAAACGTGTGATGCGTGGCTCGCTCTCCAGGATGCCCACCGTGACGAATTGCTTCCGGTCCTCGAGACGGTCTACGGGCGCGACCAGGCCAAGTTGTGGCATCAGCGCTGGCGCCTCTTCTTCTTGGCCTGCTCGGAACTCTTCGGATTCAGCCAGGGAAACGAGTGGTGGGTGACTCACACACTCATGTCACTGAGAGGTGAGAACGGGTGAGGATTGCGATCGTCGGAAGCGGAATATCTGGGCTTGTGGCGGCCCATAGGTTGCATTCGAAGGCTGACGTGACGGTTTACGAGGCCGATGCCAGGATTGGTGGTCATAGCCATACGGTTGAAGTTGATCTCGCTGGGGAAAGACATGCGATCGATACGGGCTTTATCGTTTATAACGAGAAAACGTATCCGAATTTCACACGCCTGCTGGCTGATCTCGAAGTTGGAACTGAGCCCAGTGATATGAGCTTTGGTTTGTCGTGTGAAAGGTCGGGCTTGGAGTGGGCGAGTCGGGGTCTCCGGGGGATTTTCGCTCAACCCTCGAATGTATTTCGCCGGCCGTTTCGAAACATGTTGAGAGACGTCATTCGCTTCAATCGTGAGTCGACTGTCCTTCTCGATCAGGCCGACGAAAAAACGACTCTGGGTGATTACCTCGCTGGGGCTGGCTACGGAGAAGAATTTATCAACCACTACGTGGTTCCAATGGGTGCGGCAATTTGGTCAGCGGACCCGAGTCGATTTCTTGGAATTCCAGCGACAACATTCGTACGTTTTTTCTACAACCATGGACTCTTGGAAACCCCGCCTTCACTTTCGTGGAGAGTGGTTTCTGGCGGTTCCTCTCGTTACGTAGAGAAGCTCGTCTCGCCATTTCGGGACGCAATCATGACGGATTGTCCGGTCCTCTCGGTTCGTCGTGCCGGGTTGGGGGTTCAAATCAGCTCAAGGAGAGGTGTTGAGGAGTTCGATCGAGTTGTGTTTGCGGTTCACAGTGACCAAGCACTTCGGCTTCTCTCTGATCCCAGTGAGCTGGAAAGAAAGGTTCTGAGTTCGATCGCTTACCAAGAGAATGAAGTTTTTCTGCATACCGATGAATCTCTGATTCCCCGACGCTCCGCCGCCCAGGCAAGCTGGAACTACTTGTTGCCCCGAGAGGATGAGGGACGGGTTCTTGTGACGTATGACATGAATCGATTGCAGAACCTGTCTTCATCCACGCGATTTCTGGTTACTTTGAATGGTGCCCATAGGATAGACCCCGACAAGGTCCTTCGGCGTCTTGTCTACCACCATCCGGTATTGGATACCCGGGCAATCGAGGCCCAAAAGCGGAGAAGCGATATGAGTGGAAAAGATCGTACGCACTTCTGCGGAGCCTATTGGGGGCACGGATTTCATGAAGACGGAGTCGCCAGTGCTCTCGAGGTTTGTTCAGAGATTTTCAAGGAACTCTGAGGGTGGAGAGTTGCATCTACGAGGGTAGGGTGAGCCATCGGCGGAGAAAGCCGATCGATCATGGATTCGAGTTTTCCTTGTTCATGCTCTACTTGGACCTCGATGAGCTCCCAGTCGTATTCTCCGGCAGTTGGCTCTGGTCTGATCGACGTCCGGCTTTGGCTCGATTTCGACGTAGCGATCATTTGGGTGACTCAGGCTTGCCGCTTGTCGATTGCGTGCGCGATCTCGTTGAAATACGTACAGGGCTCAGGCCGACTGGTCCCATTCGTCTTCTTACACAGTTGCGCTACGCCGGGATCGAGATGAATCCGGTTTCATTTTACTACTGCTTCGACGCGTCGGGCAGTTGTCTCGAAGCATTGGTTGCTGAAGTTAGAAACACGCCCTGGGGCGAGATGCATTGTTATGTCATTCCCCTGGACCCCGAAACAGCGGGTGGGAATTCTCAGGCTCGAACGCCGAAGGAATTTCACGTCTCGCCGTTTATGCCAATGAATTTGGGTTACGGGTGGTCTTTGCGAAGGCCGGGCTCACAGCTAGCTCTAAACGTGGCGAACTATGAGCCCGACGGGGCTCTGGTGTTCGACGCGGATCTTCTATTGCACCGGCGCGAAATCAATCACCGCGTACGGGCAAAGATGATGTGGCGATATCCGCTGCTGACTCTGCAGATTCTCGCCGGTATCTACTGGCAGGCCGCTCGGTTGTATTTTAAGGGGGCAGCCTTTTACTCGCACTCGCACTCTCGCGCTCGCGAGAGAGGCCTGGAGACGAACAAATGACACAGACAGAAGTGGAGATCACGCCGCATGTGGGGGAGGCCAATACGGGTTCCCTGGTCGACCAGTGGGCCAAGGCTCGAATATTTTCTCGCCTTGAAAAGTTGACTTCCGGTTCGATCACTATTTTGGATGGTGCGGAGAGTCACCAACTAGGTGATGCCAGGGCGCCCTTGCAGGCCACGGTGACGGTGTTGGATTCCCGGTTCTACAGGGATCTAGCGTTGGGCGGCGCCCTGGGCGGAGCAGAAGCCTATATGGATGGATATTGGACCGCAGATGATCTCAGTTGCGTGATTCGGATTCTGGCCCAAGAGAACGAAGGCGGGGTGAGTGTGGGAGCGGCCCGGTGGCGGAAGTGGGGCCTATCTGGTCTTCATGCCCTGCGCCGCAATACGCGTTCGGGAAGCCGCCGAAATATCGCGGCTCACTACGATCTCGGGAACGAGTTTTTTGAACTCTTTCTTGATCCTACTCTGACTTACTCAAGCGGAATCTTCGAGACGCCTGAGTCGAGTATGGAGGAAGCATCTATCGCGAAATACGAGCGCCTGTGTAAGAAATTGCGATTGGGCCCGGATGACCATGTTCTCTAGATCGGTACGGGCTGGGGTGGCTTCGC
>CAWVXN010000004.1:0-20424 GCA_963933695.1 uncultured Myxococcales bacterium
CTTCAGGCCGGGCTGAAATCCGGAGGGTCCCTGGGTTCCCGGGCCTCCACCGCGGCAAGCGCCGCCAACATGGCCCGGGCCTTGTCGAGGCTCTCCTCGTACTCCTCTTGGGGGTCCGAGTCGGCGACCACCGCTCCGCCCACGTGCAGATGAACCCGGTCCTTTTGAACCAGCAGGGTGCGAATCACCACCGCCAAGTCCATCCCTCCGCGGATGTCCAGATAGCCAAGCGCCCCGGAGTAGACGCCCCGGCGAACGGGCTCCAGCTTGTCGAGCAGACCCATGGCGGCGATTTTCGGTGCCCCGGTCATGGAACCGGGAGGGAAAGCGGCCCCGAGCAGGTGCATGCGATCACAGCCCTCGCGCAATTGCCCCACAATTGTCGAAACCAGTTGGAATACCGATGCGTAGGGCTCAACGGTCATCAGTTCGGGCACCTCGACGCTGCCCAGTTCGCAGACCCGGCCCAGGTCGTTGCGAACCAGGTCAACGATCATCAAATTCTCGGCCCGATCCTTTTCCGACGCGAGCAGTTCGGCGGAAAGCGCCGAGTCTTCCTCGCCCGAAAGGCCCCGGGGCCGGGTTCCCTTGATGGGCCGGCTCTCCACGGCTCCGTCCGCCGAAACCTTCAAGAATCGTTCGGGGGAACTCCCCAGGATCGCGCCATCGGGCAAATCCATGAAGCTCGCAAAGGGCGCAGGCGAGGCTTCTCGAAGCGCCCGGTAAAGCGACCAAGCGTCCCCCGTAAAGGGCAGGTCCATTCGCCGAGTCAGGTTCGCTTCATAGACATTTCCCTGGGCGATCTCTGCTTTCAGGCTGCGAACTCGGTCGCGGTATCCGTCGGCACCGAAACTTCCCCCAACGCTCTGGGGCACCCGGGTGGCCAGCAAGTCCGAACGCCGAAGGCATTGGGCCATCTCTTCCCCGGATTCTCGGCTTCGGATCCATGTGTCGGATCGAGTCGCGCTTTTCCCAACCCCGCTCTCGGCCCCTTCCCATGCTTCCAAGGCTTCGAGCCCCTGGCAAAGGTCCACCAGAGCGAGATCGGCCCGACGCCCGGCCTCGTGGGCATTCGACGCAAATCCGAGAGCCAGGGCGAAAGAGCGGCCACTGGCATGCTCCAGCGCCACCATTCGGTCGACGAAGAGCACCGTTGCATCGGGCATCCCGAGATCGTTCCGGCCGTGAAATTCGAGGCTTTCGACCTGTTCGGCCAGTTCGTACCCCCAATACCCCACGGCGCCTCCCAAAAAAGGAAATGCGACTGGCAGGCCGTGCTCCTCGACCTGAAACCCGGGCAACACGTCGCGCAGCCAATCAAAGACTTTGCCCTTCTCCTCCCGGAAGCCGACCTCGTGGGCGAAGGCCTCGCGAACCGGGCGACGGCATTCGACTTCGATGCGCTCGCCGTACGCCCGAGCCACTCCGTAGGGTTCGGCGCCCACAAAAGAAAACCGACCGAGACGCGAATTCGGCGATGCGCTGTCCAACAACCAGGCCCATGGGGCCGAGCGCAACACCTCACAGGTCCGAAGCAAATCGGAATCCGGCATGAAGAGTTCGCGCCAACGAAGCTCGACAACCTCGGGAATGGGGTCACTCAACGATCGAACCATGGGGGGGCTCCAGAAGAGCGCTGAGGCTAACCCAGTACTTTTCCCTTTGCTGCTCGTCGGCTTTGAACGCAAAGGGAGTTCGCCCCTGGGCAAGGCCAAGGCCCTGGGCTTCTAGACTATGCTCGTGCCCACTCTCAATCAGGAGCAAAAATGTCCTCACTGCCCCCCGCGCGCCGAATCCAACTTGCCCCCAGCCTGGGCCCGGAAGGTCAGGACGAGGAAGCCCTATCGCTCTCGGTTCATGAGGGTGGAGCGGGAACCGCGATCGTACTCTGCCACGGCTTTCCCGAACTCGCGTATTCCTGGCGCAAGCAATACCAGCCCCTGGTGAATGCTGGCTTTCGTGTGATCGTCCCCGATCAGCGGGGATACGGCGCCAGCGATTCTCCGGTGGGCAGCGAACTCTACGATATCGATCACCTCACCGGCGATCTCGTGCACCTTCTCGATTCCCTCGAGATCGAGAAGGCGATTTTCGTGGGCCACGACTGGGGCGGCTTCGTTGCCTGGGCAATGCCCATCCTGCACCCCGAGCGCACCGCCGGCGTCATCGGCGTGAACACCCCGTACCTTGGCCGATCCCCCATGCCACCCACCCAGGCCCTCTCTCTTGCCGTCGGGGGAGCCACGGAAAAGATGTACATCCTTTGGTTTCAGGAGATTGGCATTGCCGAGCAAGTCCTGGACAGGAATCCCCGGATCGTTTTTGAAAAACTGATGCGAAGAGCGCTTCCCGCCGAGGAAATGATGGCTGATATGGCCGAGCGGGGCGGCGATATGAATCCATTCCGGGAGCTCGAGTCTCTTCCTGAACGCGGAGAGTCTCTCCTGTCCGAGGAAGAACTCCTTTTCTACACACGAGCATTTTCCGAGAGCGGGTTTCGCGGCGGCGTTTCCTGGTACCGAAACTTCGACCGAAACTGGGCCCAACATCCGGAGATCGGAACACAAAAGATCGACCACCCGGCTCTCATGGTCACCGCGGAATGGGACATGGCACTGCAGCCATCCATGGCCGCGGACATGCCCTCTCGCTGCAATGACCTGGAGACCGTCATGATTCCCCAATGCGGACACTGGACTCAACAGGAAAAGCCCGAAGAATTGAACAAGATCATGATCGACTGGTTGCAGAAGCGATTCGGCTGAACAGCGGGACGCGCCGGGCAGTCCTCGATCGGGTAGTGTCCGCCCCATGCGGAAAATCTGTATCTACCACGCGGCCTGCCCCGATGGCTTCGGGTCTGCCTGGGCCACATGGACGGCTTGGGCCGGCGAGGGAGAGTTTGTCGCCCGGGGACACTACGACCGCATGCGTGGTCATCGCGTAGAAGACGCGTTCGTGCTCTTTGTCGACATCGCCCCAGGACTCGACGAAATTCGTGAGCTTGCAGAACACGCCGGGCAAATCGTTGTCCTCGACCATCACATCACGAACCAGGAGAACTTCGACAGTGACCCGGAGCTCCTGGCCGCCCTGGCGGACGAAGGACATATCGTCCACTTCGACATGAGTCACTCGGGCGCCATACTCACATGGCAATACCTTTTTCCCGATGAGGATGCACCCGACCTGCTGCGCTATGTCGAAGACCAGGATATCTGGAACTGGAAACTGCCCAAGTCCGCCGAGATCAATGCCGCCATCGCCTCATACCCGCAAAACTTTGAGGCGTGGACCGCCCTCGCGGCCCGGGACGTCGAGGAACTCGCGGCGGAAGGTGAGCCCATCGTTCGCACGGACAAAGTCGAGGTCCAGCGTGCGATTCGAAACCCGACGCCTCTGGTTCTCGGAGAACGCAAGGTCGAGGCCATCAATGCTCGAACTCGTCGCAGTGCCATCGGCCACGCCCTCGCCGAGCGCGAAACCTTCGGCCATCCCTGGGGCTGCGTCTACCGCATAGAGGGCACCAAGGTCCATGCGACCCTCTACTCGATCGGGGATTTCGATGTTTCGCAAATCGCCGGGCAATACGGCGGAGGCGGGCACAAAAATGCGTCCGGGTTCAGCATGCCCCTCGATCAATGGGTCGCCGAAGTCCTGGACTGAGCAATCCGCTCTGCCCGCAGGATCAAGCCTTGAAGCCAGCGTACAGGCACGCCAGCCAGCCACTGCTGCCGACTTGACCGGCCCGGCTTAGCGCGCGGCCCACTGAGCCGGCGTGAGGGTGGTCATGGAGAGCGCGTGAATTTCGCCGGTCATCTCTTCCGAAAGTACGCCGTAGACCAGCCGCTGAGCCGCAAGCTTGCTCAAGCCTTCAAAGCGCGAGGACACGATGGTGGCCCGGAAATGACCGCCCCCGGAACGGGCACCCTCGTGGCCGGCATGAAGGTGGCTTTCGTCCACGATCTCGATGTACGTGGCCTCGAGGTTCGTGGCGAGTTTCGCTTCGATTCGACTTCTTCTGTCCATGGAGTCCGCTGAGCTCATCTCGATTAGTCCTTCGGTAGGCCCAGAATGCGCTCGGCAATAATGTTCTTTTGGATATTCGGCGTACCCCCACCGATCACCACCTCAGGCCACCCCAGAGCGTAATCGGCCCAGCGACCATTCTCGGGCGCATCGGCGCTGCCCCGCATCAGGGTCGAGGCGCTCCCGGTTATTTCCATGGCCAGTTCACCCATTTCGACCTCCAGAGCCGCCCGATGCAACTTGTTGATCGAGGTCTCACTGCCCAGGGGTTCACCGCGCAGCTGCTTGGTGAGAAAGCGTTGGCCGTTCAATCGCATGGACTCGATCCGGATATCCGCGCGCTGAAGCCGACGGCGAATCGAGGGAATCTCCACCGCTCGCTTGCCCCCCCGAACCGTTTCCCGAGCCAGTTCCTTGAGTTCTTCCATTTTGCGCCGCAGACCGTAGACCTCGGCAATGCTCGAACGCTCGTTGGCCAGCGCCGAAACCGTCACCTGCCAGCCCTGACCCTCGTCACCCAACCGACTCTCCACCGGAACTCGCACATCGGTGAAAAAGATTTCTGCAAACATGGAACCCCCGCCCATGTTCCGAATGGGCCGCACCTCGAGGCCTTCGGCGTCCATGGGAACGAGCAGACAAGTAATGCCATCGTGCTTCGCTTCGACAGCCGTTTCGGTACGAACGAGGAGGATCATCATCTTCGACCACATGGCGATCGAGGTCCAAATCTTCTGACCGTTGATCACGTACTCATCACCCTCGCGCACGCACTTGCACTTCAGGGAAGCCAAGTCGCTGCCCGAATCGGGTTCTGAATACCCGGTGCACCATTGGTAGGCACCATCCAAAATCTCGGGAATGTATTTCTGCTTCTGCTCCTCGTTCCCGTATTGAATGATCGAAGGGCCGACCCAGGCGAGCCCCATGAAACAAGTTCCCAGGCCCGGAGCCTTCTGACGCGCCATCTCCTCTTTGAGAATGACCTGCTCCATGACGCTCCCGCCGCCGCCGCCCACGTCCTTCGGCCAAGAGAAGCCCACCCAGCGCTTTTCGCGCACCTTGGTGGTCCATTGCGCGAGAAAATCGGCGGACTTTCGTTCCTCTTCCCCAGGAAGATTCTCCTGCAGAAATGCGCGAACTTCGTCACGAAATTCTTCTTCTTGCGGCGACAGGTGAAAATCCATTAGAGACCCCCGAGTTCTGCGATGCGGTCGTAGTGATAATCGGCGTCGCCATACATGGGACGCATCCACTTCCCGCGCTTCAGATAGAGCTGAATGTCGTACTCCCAGGTGTAGCCAACACCGCCGTGTAACTGAACGCCGTTGATCCCCGCCATGGGAAAGGTTTCGCTCGCATACGCTTTGGCCTTGGAGACCGCGAGTGCCGCGCCCTCTTCGCCCTCGTCCAGGGCCCAGAATGCGTAGTAGACCAGCGACTTGTAGGATTCGATATCGACGTACATTTCCGCCAGGGGATGCTTGACTCCCTGGTAGCGGCCAATCTTCGAACCAAACTGCTCGCGTTCTTTTGCAAACGCTGTCGTGATTGCCAGCGCACCCTCGGCCGCCCCCACGGTTTCCGCAGTCACGAGCGCTGCACCCAGGTCGATCAGGGATTGTACGGCCGACCAGGCACTGCCCTCCGGGCGCAGCAAGTCGGCTGGCCCGACTCGAACATCGTCGAGTTCAAGACTCCCCAGGCGCTTGGTCAGATCCATAGCGGCTGCGTCCAACGTCGAAACACCAGCCATCGACCGCTCGAGCACGGCAAGGCCAACGTCTCCTGGCTCCGACCCCGAGCGAAAGGCAACCACGAAGAGGTCGGCTTTCCCCGCATCGGGAACAAAGAGCTTACGTCCGGTCAGGATCGTTTCGTCACCGTCGGTTTTACCTTGAAGACACAGTCCCCCCGGCGCAAGGTCGTCGCTCTGCTCCAGCAACGCCAGGGTGCCGATCCGGCTTCCATCGGCGAGGCCCGGTAGCCAGCGCGCCCGCTGCTCATCATTGCCGAAACGCTGGATCGCCTGGGAGGCGATCACAGTAGAGATCAGCGGAGAAGGCAGCAGGGTTCGGCCCGTTTCTTCCAGAAGAACCAGCAGGGTCACCAGATCGAGCCCCGCACCCCCGTGTTGTTCCGGAAGGGTGAGGCCCACAAATCCGAGCTCAGCCATCTGCAACCAGAGCTTTCGGTCGAAGCCCTCATCGCTCTCGCACTGGCTCCGTACCTCTTCGATAGAAGCGTTCTGGTCGAGAAACTTTCGCACTTCTGCTCGAAGCAGTTCCTGCTCATCCGTGAAACCAAAATTCATCTGCGCTGATCCTCGTAATGGGTGCGTTCACTCGTCCCCGGGAAGGGTGTGTCCGTGCAAAAAAAGACTCGTCTTGTACACGTCGCTGGTAGGCGCCAAAGAACTACACGTGGACTGAAGACCAAGGCGGAGAATAGGAAACTCCAGCGAAGCGCGAACGTCCCCCAATCGCCGAAAGTTCTGGGGGGGCTGGGGGGTCCTGGGGGGGGGCTGGTATGAGTCGGTATGAATCGACTGGAATCGATTGGAATCGACAAAAATCGATCACGGGGACGGCGGGCCCGTGAGCCTCACCGCCCCCCTTGGTCGATCTCAGGCGCGGCTGAATCAGCCGGCTTGGACGGGGATCGTCATCGCCTGGGCAACCGGGGGCTCGGGCTTGGGAACAACGATCTGCAACAGACCGTTCTTGCTTCGCGCGGTCACCCGCTCCTCGTCGATCTCGCCGTTGAAACGCACGGAACGCTCGAAACGACTCAGAAGCGCTTCCTTCTCGTCATCGGGGAGATCTTCCGACCAGTCGAGAGACTTCCGAACACCACGAAGGGTCAGAATGCCTTCTTCCACCACCACGGAAAGATCTTCCGGGGCAACTCCAGGCACCTCCGCACTCACCACGTAGTCGGTCTGATTTTCCACTGCGCGCAGAGTGGGCGCAAAGGGCTGCGCACCGGCGTCCACTGCGGCCAGACCCGAAAGAGCCTGTCGCCGAAGATCTGCCAGTGTGCGCTGGACGTTCTGAATCCCAAGGGAATGCGCTTGGGGTCCCACGGGGTAACGACGTACTCGCAAGTCAATAGTCATGGTGGTCCTCCTTCTCTTGTGCCGGGTCTTGTTGCGGAGCTTGCGCCGGAGCACTGCTCTCTCTCGGCGGTTCGAGGCTTCTGTCCCCGCCGCCGAGATCATTGAATAAGCACATAACCGACCCCGTCAATTCACGGGCGCACGAAAAAAAAAGACTACGCACTGGAGTTTCCCAACCCGGGATCGCGAACCCAGCGCAAACGCGTGGCGGTGAGAGCCGTTGTCTTACAAACCGCTGTTGGAACCGGTCTCAGAAACCGGTCCAGAAACTGCAGTCAACAACCGCTGTCCACAACCGTTGTCCACAACCGCTAAAGACGAATTACGGCGACGATGGCGATCAGGCTGCACAAGGCGGCAGCGGAGTAGAGGAGAACGCCCACGGCGCCATCGCGGTCCCCGCCGTTGAAGTCCACGGAGAGGGAGCGCACGTGGTGGGCCCCCTTCCAGAGCGGAAGAGCAATCAGGCCGAGGAGCACCAGCCGACCGAAACCATTTGAAGCCAGTGCGTGCGCCCGCTCATAATCAAGAGCTTCCGAAGGGACGAGGCCCATGGGGATCGCAAGGCCCACCACCAGGACGAAGCCCGTGAGAAGCATTGTGCCGACGGACAGACCGGCTCCAAAAAGCAGCCAGATGACCGGTTCGAGCTTGAGCAGCAAGTGTTTCATGATCAAATTTTCCCAGCCAGAATCAAGCTGAACACCAGGGTGAGAGCGGCCCAAGCCGAGTAAATCAAACCGCGGACCAGCCCGGGAGCGAGAACCGGCAGAGGTCCTCCCCGGGGCTGCATCTTGGGCATCATGGTCCCGAAAGCGCGGATCCCCACAAACAGGACAGAGATCAGGGTCAGCGCATGAAATGCGAGGTAGAGCGGATGGGAGAGGTCATCCATGACCTTCGCCCAGGCATCCGGGCCCTTGCCCAGAGCCCAGACCAGGTGCAGAACCACTGTACCCGCCAGGAAGTACACGACCCCGGTGGCTCCGAAGAGCAGGTAGGTCCGCATGCGCGGAGCGCCCCACCAGGAACCCGGCATCTGAGGAGGCGCTGTCCGTGTCGGGCCCTTCTTGGGCGGGGCCATCGCTTCGGGATGTGCGGCTCGAGCCATGACTATGCGCCTTCCCTGGGGAGAACCAGTCCCTTTGCCCAATCGACCACCGCGGCCAGCTTCGCCTGGTTGACCGCCGCGGCAGGATCCACGTTCTTGGGACAGACCTCGCTGCATTCGTTTGCGAAAGAACAGGAGAAGACCGTCCCCTCCCCGCGAAAGATCGCGTTGCGCTCTGCCTGGCCCTCGTCCCGGCTGTCGAGGTTGTATCGATGGCCCAGGGCAATGGCCGCCGGGCCGATGAACTCGGGCTCATTGGCGATCACGGGGCAAGCCGCATAACAGAGCAGGCAATTGATGCACATACTGAACTGCTTGAATGTGTCCAACTGGTCCGGCGACTGGCTGAAGGTCCCCTTCTCGTTAAGGTCCTCCATGTCCTCGGCACGTGCCTTGGCGCGAACAATCCAGGGCTTCACCTTGCGGAACTTGTCCATGAAGCCATCCATGTCGACCACCAGGTCGCGCACAATGGGAAAATTCGCCAGGGGCTCGATCTTGATGGTCTCGTCGTAATCGGACAAGGGCGTCTTGCAGGTCAGCTTGGGCTCGCCGTTCAGCATCATCCCACAGCTCCCGCACACCGCCATGCGGCAGGACCAACGGTGGGAGATGCTCGGATCGACTTCATCCTTGATGTAGTTGATCGCGTCCAAGACCTTCCAATCGTCCTGGACAGGGATCTCGTACTCTTGGGTCTTGGGGACCTCGTCTCGATCGGGATCGAATCGCGTAATCTCGACCCGCAGCATTCTCTTCGATTCAGCCATCAGTACTTCCGCTCCTGTGGCTCCCAGTGTCCAAGCTTGACTTCCTTCCGACCCAGGCGAGGCCCATCGTCAGTCCGATGAGCCAGGGTGTGATAGAGAAAGTTCTGGTCGTCGCGCGTCGGATAATCTCGGCAGGTATGGGCTCCACGCGATTCCTTTCGATCGGCCGCACTGACCGCCAAAACCTCGGCGAGTTCGACCATGTTCTGGAGTTCAAGGGCGGAGACGATCTCGGTATTGAAGACTCGACTCGAATCCTTGAGGTGCAGATCCGCCGCACGCTTACGAATCGACCGAGTCTCGGTCGCTGCGATCTGCATGGACTCCTGCATACGATAAACCCCGCACCCGGCCTCCATCGTCGAATTCATCTCATTGCGCAGGCCCGCGATTTTCTCGTTCCCCCGCCCGTTGCCCCGCAGAGCTTCCACCCTCGCCGCGTCTTCCTCGGCTTGGGCGATGAGAGCCGACTGGTTTCCCTCTCCCGCGCCCTGGGCAAACTCGATCGCATTCCGGCCCGCCACCGCTCCAAAAACCAAGCACTCGGTCAAGGAATTCGACCCCAGACGATTGGCACCATTGAGCGAAGCGCAGGCCACCTCCCCCGCAGCGAAGAGGCCCGGCAATTCGGTGGCTGCGTTGATGTCGGTATCTACGCCGCCCATCATGTAGTGAACCACCGGGCGGATGGGGATGTATTCGTGAACGGGATCCACGCCGATATAAATTTTCGCGAGCTCGCGGACGAAGGGAAGCTTGGCGTCGATATGCTTCTCGCCGAGGTGGCGAAGATCCACCGCACAGTAGTCCCCATACCGACCTTTAAAACCGCGCCCGGCTTCGAACTCCTGAATGATCGCCCGAGACACCATGTCCCGTGGGCCGAGTTCTGCTTTATCGCCCACCCCGTAGTCGTAGTCGACCAGAAAGCGTTCGTCTTTGTTGTTTCGCAGATAACCGCCCTCACCCCGGGCCGCTTCCGTAATCAGGATGCCCGTGCCGGGCAAACCTGTCGGGTGGTACTGAACGAACTCCATGTCCTTGAGGGGCACGCCCGCTTGGTACGCGAGGGCCATCCCGTCGCCGGTCTTGATCGTCCCGTTGGTCGTGAAGGGAAAGATCTTGCCGGCGCCACCCGTGGCCAGAATGACCGAACGGCCCAGAATCGCGTGGAACTCTCCGGTTCGAATTTCGAGTGCAGAGACACCCTGGCAACGACCGTCTTCGACCAGAAGCTTGGTCACGAAGAATTCGTCGTAGCGCACGATATTGTCGAAACGCAGGGAGTGCTGAAAAAGCGCGTGGAGCATGTGGAAGCCGACCTTGTCCGTGGCATACCAGGTGCGCTTGGTGGACATACCGCCAAATGCCCGAGTGGAGACACTGCCGTCTTCCTCTCGGCTCCAGGGGCAGCCCCAATTTTCCAGCAGCGCGAGTTCCTTGGGCGCGTTCTCGACGAAATATTCGATCACGTCCTGATCGCCTAGAAAATCCGAACCCTTGACGGTGTCGAAACCGTGAAGCTCCACGTTGTCATCGTCCCGGGCAATCGCCGCAGCCCCGCCCTCGGCGGAGACCGTGTGGCTCCGCATCGGGTAGACCTTGGAGACCAGGGCGATGGAAAGATCGGGATTCGCCTCTGCGGCGGCAATCGCGGCTCGAAGCCCGGCTCCGCCGCCCCCCACGATGACGATGTCGTGTCTTGAAACCTGAACCACGAGAAACCTCGAAAAAAATAAACAGATTAGAAAGATAGGCCGCGCGAGCCGACGAACGCCGGCTCGGAGTCGGGGCGAAAAACAGTGCCCCCAGGCCGGGTAGGTTTAACGAATCGACGCGAGATAGGAAAGGCGACTCACCCCTTGAAAGGCGACCCACCCCTCAAAGGGCAAGCCGCTTCCCTCGGGAACCCCGGGCCGGGGCGTCCCCGGCCGAGGTGCACCCTCATTCCTAGGGACACCCGATCGCCGTGACCCCATCTGTCACCCCTGGACTCCATGCTGGGAACGTCGCCCCCGAGGCCAACAGCAACCAAGTACCGGAGGATCACGTATGCGCTGGAAACCGGAAAACCCACCGCCGCCGTCCCTTTCGGAAAATCTAGACAACTCGCTTCTGAACAACTCGCTTCTGGACAACCCGCCTCTGCTTGTTACGGGCGCTGTCCTTGTTACGGGCGCTGTCCTTGTTATGGGCGCTCTCACAAGCGTTCCGGTCTCAGGCGCTCGAGTCTCAAGCACCTCCATCTCAAGCACCTCCATGGTGAGCAGTCCGTTGGTGAGCAGTCCGTTGGTGAGCAGTCCCCCGACGGGTGCCGCTGAGACCTTGCTCGGCATGCTGACCGTTCTTTTGGTCGGGCTGGCCTCGGCGGCATTTTCCCCGCTTTAACTGTCCCTAAGATCCAAGGCCCGAAGGTCTCAGTTCCAGGAATTTAGGGACCAGGAATCCAGGGACCAGAAATCTCGCCGTCCCCCCCAGTCGTCCGCCGGTTCAGGATCCCGAGGCTTTGGGATCGCCCCCCTCCCGGCGGGCGGCTGGTCGGCTGGGGGCCTCCCGTGTCGATTTCCAGGGAAACCGAGTCGCCCAGGACGATTGGAGTTGGGTTGGAGTTGGGCTGGAGTTGGGTTGGAGTTGGCTTGGAGTTGGGCTGGAGTTGGCTTGGAGTTGGGCTGGAGTTGGGCTGGAGTTGGCTTGGCAGTAGCCTTGGACTAGGCAGTAGCCTTGGTTTAGCCGCCAGTGGTCTTGGTTCAAGCGTTAGCCAAAGCCATGGGGTGGGGTCACAGCGGGCGAAAAGGAAAACATCAGGGACAACGTCAACACAATGATAAAATTACGATGATAAAATTGAACAAGGGAACTCAGTGAACCAAGGGAACAAAAAGTGAGCGAGAGGCCAAAACAAAGCCCGGGGAAAGCCTCGGCCTGCAAGGCGCCCCGGACCGGGGCCGCCCAGGTGAATCCGGCGCCGGCGAGCCCTTCGATCTGGCTCATCGACGGCTACAACGTTCTGCACACGGTATTGCTCGGCGGCCAGCCCCGGGAGAACATCGATTGGTGGGGCGAAAAGGGCCGTGACCTCCTTTGCAATCGAGTGCTGGCGTTCGACGGCATGGCACCCAAACCCGATGCGGCGCCCGGGCCGCCCGAGGTCCTCGACCCGGGCATGCCCGCACCGGAGCCCAGACCCGGCTCGGTCTGGATCGTGTTCGACGGCAAGCGGCCCAGCCCGGATTCCGGTGACAGCAACCCCCGAATCGTATTCGCCCCTTCCGCAGACCAGTGGATCGTCGCCCGGGTGCGGAAAGCCGAGAACCCTCAGGCCTTCGCGGTGGTCACAGCGGATCATCAGGTCGGGGGGCGCTGCCGTCATGCGGGCGCCCAGGTGGTCGTACCCCGGGACTTCATCGCCCGGTGTCCGCCCTCGGAACCCTAGTTCCCCTGCACGACGACCCCTGGGTTGGCGCATTGGGGCATCGGATGCCCGTCCAGACCCGCAACGAGGTTGTCCACCGCCAGTTCGGCCATTCGGATCCGAGTCCCGATGCTGGCACTCCCGATATGGGGCGTGAGCACTGCATTGGGGAACTCGAGCAACGGATGGTCACCGGCGGCGGGTTCCTGGGCGAATACGTCGAGGCCCACCGCCCCGAGATGCCCCGAGCGGAGGGCGTTGGCGAGGGCAACCTCGTCCACGATTCCCCCCCGAGCGGTATTCACGAGCACCGCGCCGGGTTTCATCTGGGCCAGGGCCCGGGCGTCCAGCAAACCGCGGGTTTCGGTGGCCAAAGCCACGTGAACACTCACGAAATCAGACTCGGCAAGCAACTCCGGAAGAGCCAGCCCGCGAACCCCAGGCACCTCCCTTCCCGAGCGCGACCAGCCCAACACGCGCAACCCGAAGCCCTGGGCCCGCCGGGCCACGGCCTGGCCGATGGGCCCCAGGCCGATAATCCCCAGGGTGGCGCCGTACAGATCCTTGCCCACAAAGGCGTCGATTTCCCAGTGCCCTCCCGCCCATTCGCCCCTACGCAGAAAATCACTCGCCTCGCCCACCCGGCGGGCTGCGGCCAAGAGCAGGGCAAAGGCTAAGTCAGCAGTGGTTTCGGTGAGCACTCCGGGGGTATTTCCCACCGGAATACCTCGATCCGTCGCGGCGGCTAGGTCAATGTGGTCCACCCCAACCGAAAAACTCGAAATTGCCCGAAGCCGTGGACAAGTCTGGATCAGGTCCTGATCCACCCGGTCGGTGAGCAGGCAGAGCAGTCCCTCGGCGGGATGCGCCAGGGCCTTGAACTCCTCGGGAGCGGGGCGGCGTGCATGCTCCCAGACGCGACAGTCCCAACGTTCCCGCAGCGGGGCCAGCAGGTCTCGACCCGCCAGGGCCGAAAGGCTCTCCATCCCATGGCTCACAAAGACTCGCGGGCTGCTCGTCATTTTGTCCTCCGCGGCTTCATATTCGCCGAGGCCCAAGGCCGAACCCTCGAGAACCCCCCCCGCCGGGAGCAAAGTACCCGAAAATCCCTACCGGATCGCCTTGACCTCGGGAGCCATTCAAATAGTGTTCGGGCTCCGCTAAGAAGCCCATTTGGTCCGTCCCTTGGATCTCTTGCGCTTGGATGGCCCGGGGACCAGCAATTCCCGGGCGAGGTGGAGGCTGAATCTAAATTTCGGCTTTCTTTCTCCGGTGATCTCTCACGCCACCAGACCCTGCTTCAAGCGGGGACGACCGGGAATATTTGATGAGTGACATTCGAGCAAAAAAATCCGCCACACTGATCTTTGCCGAGGCCGTCGTCCGGCGGAAGTTCCCCATTCTGATCGCGCTCATCATTTCCACGGCGTTCTTCTTTTTCCCGATCCTCAATGCCTTGCTGCTGACCATGGACATGGGCTGGAAGAACCTCCCGGCCATCAACGTCGACACCCAGGCAAGAGACCAGTGGCCGGACCACCCCTTCATCAGTGCCCAGGATAAATTTGCCAACAAGTTTGGCGGGTCCTCCACCATCGCGATCGCCGTGGTCGTAAAGGAAGGCACGATTTTCACCCCGGACAATCTCGCCCGAATCAACAGGATCACTCAGCGGCTAGACGGTCGGGGCTACGACAGTCAAATAGATGAGCGCGACGAGATGCGCGACGAATTGGAGGAGACGGAAACACCTCCTCAGAAGATCCAGAAAATTCTGGATGCCACCTTCCCCCCCTACCCTGTCAACCACTATCAAATCCGCTCGGTCACGGCGAACAACACACGGGTCATCCAAGTAGAAGCGGCCGGGGATATCGAGACAACCGTCTTGATGTCAGAACTGCCTGAAACCCAGGAAGAGGCCGACGCGATCGGAGAGAGGGTCAGGCAGAACCCTCCTTTTATCTACGGCCGATTGGTCTCCCTCGATCAGCAGGGAGCGCTGATTACCGCGGGCTTCATCACCGACCGACTGAACAACCGCGAAACCTTTGTCGCCGTCTTCGACCACGTGCAGCAGATCAAGCTCGACGAAGAAACCGAAAACGTCCAAGTTTTCATCTCCGGCTACCCGGTCCTCGTGGGATGGATCCTGCTCCACGCTTTCGAAATCACCCTCTTCCTCTTCCTAACCGTTGTGATGATTTTCGTATTGCTCTGGGCGTACTTCAGGCGATGGCACGGCGTGCTGATTCCCGCCGTTGCCGCCCTGGCAACTACGATCTGGGGCCTCGGATTTACCGGCTGGGTGGGCATTACCTTTGATCCGCTAATCCTCGTGATCCCCACCATTATCACCGCCCGAGCCGTATCCCATACGGTTCAGATGGCCGAGCGTTTTTTCGAGGATTACGAAATCCTACTCCCCGCCCTGGGCGACCCCGAGGCGGCCAAGAAGGAAGCCGCCACCGTAGCGATGAGCGAACTCATCGTGCCGGGAACTCTCGGAATCGTCACAGACGTCGCCGGCCTCCTTGTCATCCTCGTGACCTCCATTCCTCAAATGCGCGATCTCGGCATTTTTGGGGCGTTCTGGGTCTCCTCGATCATCATCACCGTAGAAATTCTCCATCCCGTGCTGATCTGCTACCTGCCGGCTCCCGCGGAGCACGAACACTTTGTGCCCGCCTTCATGGTGCGCTTTACGAACTTCCTCGGAAACATCACGACCCATCCGACCTGGAAGTACGTCATTGTCGTGGGCACCGTTGTGCTGCTCATCGGGTCGACCTACATCACTCTTGTCTACTCCCAGATCGGCGAGGCCAAGCCCGGGACGCCCCTGCTCTTTCCCGACCACGAGTGGAACCTCGCCACCGCCGAAATTGCAGAAAGATTCGGGGGGGTGGATTCCATGGTCGTCTTCCTGGAGGGCGACAAAGAGAAGGCTAGCGGCGACGCCCTGCCTATCCTGAGAATGGCGGAATTTGAACGCTGGATGGGGATGTACACACCTCTCGGCGCCACCTTCTCCATCGTTCCGATTCTTCGAACCGCATGGTCGATGAACCATTATGGCGACCCAAAGTGGAGTTTTGTCTCCGACGATCAAGCCGTGGTTCGCCAACAGATCTACCAGATGAGGACCAATGGCGCGCCTGGCGCCATGGATCCCTACCTCACACCCGAGGGCAAAGATTCAAATATTTCGTTCTTCTATCGCGACCACAAGGGGGAGACAATTCGGCGCACAGTGACCGCCGCCGAAGAATTCATTCGCCGCAACCCCATTGGCCAGGTGATCGTCCGTCTGGAGAAGGACCGCGCCGGACCCGACGACGGTTTCTTTACCCAAAAAGCATTGATCGACAAATGGTATTACATGCTCGGGCCGCTGCTTCCGGACCGGCATCACGACTTGGAGGTCCAGGTTCGCAACAACGACGGCACCTACTCGAACCAGTCGATCTCGGAATTCACGAGCGTTGAGGCGCTGCCGGAATGGATTCACACCTTCAGGGAAGGCGCCATCGAGGACTACGAGGACAATCTCGATGACATGGAGGAAGGCGAATTCTTCACGTGGCCCGAAACCCTGGGCAACTGGCAGCTCGAAGACATCGACTACTGGTGGGAAGATGAAGAATTCGGAGTTCGGGCGGTGGCCACCAATACGACCAATCTCATCGTCGAAGACACCAAGGCCGTCGATGGGGTCCCAGCCTACCAGCAGACGAACTCATGGACTCGAGGCGTTCAGTTCGTGATGGCGGGGGGCCTGATGGGCATCCTGGCGGCGATCGATGACGAGGTCGAACGTAGCCATGTGGCCAATATCGTGCTGATATTCCTGGTGATCTTCACCCTTCACTCGATCACCTACCAATCCGTACCCAGCGGGTTCATCATCCTGCTGCAGATCGCCACCGCCACCATGCTTTCACTGGCCTATATGGCGATGGCGGGCATGGGGTTGAACATCAACACTCTTCCTGTCCAGTCAGTGGGCGTCGGAATCGGCGTCGACTACGCGATCTATATCGTGGACCGAATTCGCCACGAGGTCTCCGACACAGCCGATATTGACGAAGCCATTCGCCGTGCAATCCGAACCACAGGCATGGCGGTTGCATTCACTGCGAGCACTATTGTCGGCGGCATTGTGTTGTGGACCTTTTCCAGCCTCCGTTTCCAGGCTGACATGGCCAAGATGCTCTGCATCCTGATGGTCATCAACATGTTCGGTGCATTGACAGTCGTGCCAGCGTTCTACTCGGTGTTCCGACCCAAGGTAGCAACGGCGCTGCTCACAGAAGACCAGGTCGATGCCATTCACCGACAGAAGGAAATAGAACGCAAAAAGGGACTGCGGAAAGACTAGAAGCTCACGGCCGGGGATCGATTAACCGCCGTGCCTCAGTTCGTAGTATTCCATCAGCCGAGCCGCGTTCTCTTCAACGGCCTTGCCCGTCACGTCGACGATCCTCCAGCCATTTCGACGGCAAAGAAGTCGTGCTTCCTCAACCTCTTCTGTGACGGCTGCGATGTCGGTGTACTCGGAAGCCGGAGAAGCCTTGATGGCTCGAAGGCGAGCTTGACGAATCGTCATCAACTCGCCTGCATCAATCAGAAGGCCAAACACACGTTGGGAGTCGAGTTCCAGGAGCTCCCGGGGCGGTTCGACACGGGGGACAAGGGGAACGTTTCCGGTTTTGTATCCCCGTTGGGCGAGGTACATGGAAAGCGGTGTCTTGGAAGTCCGAGAAACTCCGGTCAAGACAATATCCGCATCGTATAGGGTGTGGACATTCGCGCCATCGTCGTGGTTCACAGCGAATTCCACCGCGTCGATTCGTGCGAAATAGTCCTCCGACATGCTGTGGAGGAGTCCGGGTTGGTGCTTCGGCTCGGCATCAAGGCGTTGGGCAACTCTGGCAATCAAAGGCCCGAGCAAATCCAGGGCAACAACGCCCTGTTGCTGGGCTTCCCGCTGCATGACCTCGACCATGTTGCGCTCGACCAGGCTGAAGACCACGAGCGCGTTCTCCTCGGCGGCACGAGCGACGACCCTTTTCGCTTCCGGCGGTCGGCGGATCTCCCCAAAAACCCGCAATCGCCAGGGGCTTTGGAATTGGAGCATTGCTGCTCGAACTGTCGCGGTGCCGGTATCCCCCGTCCCATCCGAGACCACGAATACCTGCATTGAGGGCTCTTCATGCACGGCCATTGGCCGACTCTAGCCCAATCACGAATGTTCGAAATTTCCGGGCGACTTGGCCTCTTCCGTTGACGAGTCGACCACTCACGGGCACTTTCCCCACTGATGACCTATTCGCCCGATGAAATCGAGCCCCGCTGGCAAGCCTATTGGCTTGAAAACGAAACTTTTCGGGCCGTCCTCGATACAACGAAACCCAAATACTACGTGCTCGACATGTTCCCCTATCCCTCGGGAGATGGCCTTCACGTCGGCCACCCCGAGGGCTATACCGCCACGGATATCGTGGCACGATACAAGCGAATGAAGGGATTCAACGTCCTGCACCCCATGGGCTGGGATGCCTTTGGTCTCCCCGCCGAGCAGTATGCGATAAAAACCGGGACCCATCCCCGCATAACCACCCAGCGAAATATCGCCAACTTTCGGCGGCAGATACAATCCCTGGGCTTCAGCTACGACTGGTCTAGGGAAATCGATACCACCAAACCTGACTACACACGCTGGACCCAATGGATCTTCTTGAAACTCCACGAGCGAGGCCTCGCCTATCAGGCGGAGGTCCCGGTCAACTGGTGCCCCGAACTCGGTACCGTCCTCGCAAACGAGGAAGTGATCGACGGCCGGAGCGAAGTCGGGGGACACCCGGTCACACGTCTGCCACTCAAGCAGTGGATGCTCCGAATTACCCAGTACGCCGAGCGCTTGATTGACGATCTGGAAGATCTGGACTGGCCCGAGCCCATCAAAAAGATGCAGCGCGAATGGATCGGGCGCTCCGAAGGTGCGCGAATCCGGTTCCCCGTGCCGGGCGAAGAGGCCAATGCCCAGCAGATCGAAGTTTTCACCACTCGACCCGACACGCTCTTTGGCGCCACCTACATGGTGCTGGCCCCGGAACACCCCCTGGTGTCGAAAATTACGACTTCCGCCCAGCGCGAGAACGTTGAAGACTACGTCCAGCAAACTCAGCGCCGAAGCGAACGCGACCGCATGGCCGACTCCAACGAAAAAACCGGTGCTTTCACCGGTGCGTTCGCGACCAATCCCGTCAATGGGAACGCGCTACCGATCTGGATTGCCGACTACGTTCTAGCTGCCTACGGGACAGGCGCCATTATGGCCGTACCCGGCCATGATGAACGCGACTATCTCTTCGCCAAGACCTTTGAACTGCCCATCGTCGAGGTCGTCGAGGGGGGAAACATCCAAGAAGCCGCCCATACCGGCGCCGGGAAAGCCATCAATTCTGCATTTTTGAACGGCCTCGAGACTGCATCGGCCAAGATGAAGATGAACGAATGGTTGGAAGCGGAGGGCCACGGCGAAGCGTCGATCACCTACAAGCTACGCGATTGGCTATTCAGCCGGCAGCGTTACTGGGGGGAGCCGTTCCCGGTGATCCATCGACAAGACGGGGGCATCAGCCTAGTTCCCGAAGAGGACCTGCCTCTCACCCTGCCTGAGTTGGACGACTTCAAGCCGACCGGGGAAAATTTCGAAGCTCCTCTGGCACGAGTCGCCGACTGGATCGAGGTCACCGATCCCGAAACGGGACAACCTGCCCATCGCGACCCCAACACCATGCCCCAATGGGCCGGCAGCTGCTGGTACTTCCTCCGCTTCACTGACCCAGACAACCAGGAAGCCCCTTGGTCTGAAGAGGCCGAGAAATACTGGATGCCGGTGGACCTGTACGTCGGGGGGGCAGAACATGCGGTCCTTCACCTGCTTTACGCTCGTTTTTGGCACAAGGTTTTTTTCGACATCGGCCTCGTCCACACCCGAGAACCTTTCCAGAAGCTTGTCAACCAGGGAATGATTCTTGGCGAGAGCTTCCGCTACTACGATGACAACCTCGATGATGATGCCGAGATGGACGCAACAGTCTACTCGTCGGAAGACATTCGAAACTCCGACGAAGGCCCGCGAACACTGAACGATGATCGGGCCGTCAAGGCCCGCTGGGCCGCTTCGGACGAAGTCACCATCAACAAGGCTTCCGGAGAAGCGCGCCACGCCCGTTTCCCGGACTTGATCCTTGAACGTGTCATGGAAAAGATGTCCAAGAGCCGAGGGAACGTAGTCAACCCGGACGACGTCATCGATGAATTCGGCGCCGATTCCTTGCGCCTCTACGAGATGTTTATCGGCCCCCTTGAAAAAGATGCCCCGTGGTCAACCGACGGGATACAGGGCATTTACCGATTCCTCCAGCGCTGCTGGCGCCTCATTGTCGACGATTCGGGCGAAGAGTCGATCAACCGAGATCTCGCCCAGGGACCGGGTAACGAAGACCAACGCCGCCTGCTGGCACGAACGATTGCTGGCGTGACCGAAGATATTGAGGCCATGCGCTTCAATACGGCGATCTCCAAGCTGATGGTCTTCGCGCGGGACGTCACCCGCAGTGGCGGCGAACTCACTCACGACACCGCCGAAAAACTTGTGCTCATGCTCGCCCCCTTGGCTCCTCACCTTGGGGAGGAACTCTGGAGCCGGCTGGGTCATGGAAAAACTCTGGCCTACGAGCCCTGGCCCGAGGTTGAGAGTCGGATGCTCGAACAAGAGCTGATTCGGCTCGTGATTCAAGTGAACGGCAAAAAACGTGACGAATTGGAAGTTCCGAAAGAGACGAGCAGTGCGGACCTTGAGGCCATGGCCCTGGCCTCACCTCGGGTGCAGAGCCACCTGGCCGGCCGCGAGCCCAAAAAGGTCATCGTGGTTCCGGGCCGGCTCGTCAACATCGTGGGCTAGCAGCTCCCC
>CAWVXN010000005.1:0-19826 GCA_963933695.1 uncultured Myxococcales bacterium
TTCGGCGGTCTGGTCTGAACTCATGTGTAGAACACTCCCGATGGATCGCCGGCGCCCCTCTCGGCGTGAGCAGGGCGGCGGAGAATCAGCAGGCAAGTCTAGCGAGCCCTTCGATTCATGCCGAAAGGGATTGAGATGCTGGAGCGGAATTGATGTCGATCGTGTGCCATCCCGCGGCCCGGGCGGCGGCCAGATCCAGGGTGGGCTGATGGCCGACGTACGGGCATTGGCTTGCAGAGAGATTCAACTAGGCCTGGGCGGCTTGGAAGATTATTCCCGAGGGTTTGGCCAGGGAAGATCGGGCGGGAAATAGGACTGCATCCATAAACCCTTGGATTTCGAGATCTTGCAGCACACCGGGAAGGCGGAAGTCGAAGTTTGAGATCACCCCGGAAGTCAGGCCTAGCCTGGGCACGGCGAGCACGGCGTGGCCGCGGAGTCGCCAGGCTTCGGCTGCGCTGTAGAAGGCAAAGAGTTCGTTGAAGAAGGCGTCAAAGTTCGCGAAGGGGAGGGCGCCGTTTTCATCGGTACCGGCTAGTGCGAATTGTTTGCGGCTTTCGGGACACGCCCCCAGGCAATGAGCGTCGCTGGCAGGTCCCGATCTCGGGCAAGGGATTCGCCTTCTTCCACTTCTATGTCCACCAGGCCCGCGGCGGCGAACCAGTCCCGGACGGTTTCCGGGCCAAAGCCATTCCACACGACGCCGAGTTCCTGTTGCATCCACTTGAGGTCGTGACGGACGAAATCGACTGCGACCAGGGTGCCTCCGGGCCGCAGGATTCGGGCCATTTCGGAGATCGCTCGGTCGGGGGAGGTCACGTAATGAAGGACCATATGGGCTAGAGCTGCATCCACCGAACGATCCTCGAGGGGGATGTCCTCGGCTTCGCCGCGCTTCAATTCAACATGCCCTCCCGTAGGAAAGGTTTCGGCTTCGACTTTGCTGCGGGCGGCCTCGAGCATCCGAGCGGACTGGTCGATTCCGATCACATCCAAGCCCAGACGCGCCATTTCACAAGCGAGAATCCCGGTGCCTGTTCCGACATCGGCGACTCGGAGACGCTGGGGCACGAGGCGACTAATGGCCTGGGCGCGCAGGGTGGCGTCATTGAAGACTTCGCGCAGAGCATCCCAATCGGGTCCCACTGCGTCGAAAAAATTTCGTGGCTGGGCTCGGCGCCCCTCAATGACCCGTCGGAGCAGGGTGGCATCGCGCTCAGTGGTGGGGTCGAGGTCGAGGCCCTGCTCCACCAACTCCCAACCGTTGAGCCAGAGACCTTCCTGGGGCCTGACAAAACGGTAGAAAACGTAGGTTCCGTCCCGGCGGTCGCTGACGAGTCCGGCTTCGCGAAGAATGGCGAGGTGCCGGGAAACTCTCGATTGAGCCATGCCGAGAACTTCCATCAATTCCTGAACCATCAACTCCTCTTGGGCAAGAAGCCTGAGGATCCGCATCCGGGTGATATCCGAAAGCGTTTTAAAAATGCGCTGGAGTTCTTCGGCAGAAGGGGTGGGCATTTCAGCGAACGATGGGATTCTGGACGGTACCGCCTAGGTTGAAGATGGCGCGTCCGCCGCCGTCAAATCCCAGGCCGAAACCGGAAAGAAGCATACGGAGTGCGGGATTCTTGACGTGGAGATTGAAGTCGAGGTCCATCGTTGCAGGCCGGTTGGCCTCGGGTAGGCCGACGAAGCCGTCGACTTCAGCCGAAAAAATCGGCCCATCGATTTCCATGGCCTCCAGGGTCAGCCCGGACTCGCTACCGAGTTCGATCCGGCCGCTAAATGTTTCAAACTCTAGAGGCATCGGGATATTGGAGTGGCTGGCGGATCCGGCGAGGGCTTCGAATCGGATTTCTCCTTCGGGTCCGTTGCCGGTCAAATTCTGGATATTCAGGTCGACCTCGGCTTGCATAGATCCGGCGAGCGCAATCGACGTGTCGGGGGGGAAGGGGAGAGCGGCCAGGTCGGGGATCGTGATCTGTCCCTTGACGTGGCGTGCTTCATTCCATGTCAGTACGCCCTCGGCCTCGCCCAGGGGGCTCCTGATTCGGATGGCCAAGGCTGGCTCGCCACTGAGCCAACTCGTTGTCCATGCGGGTCGGACCGTTAACTGGTCGAGTTCCACGGATTCCATAGGCCCGTCACCGAAACTGAGCCTGTGGACGGAAAAACCCGGTCCGCCCACGGTCAACCGCGGTTGAATTTCGCCTATGCGAACGCCGTTGGCGCCGCTCAAGTTGTTGGCCGCGGGAATCAAGTCCGAGTAAGGAAAGCCCAGAAAGACAAAAGTCAGAGTCAAGACAACGGCGAGGAGGGGAGCCGCCGTCCAGAAGAGGGGGCGTGGGATGGGGCGTTCAAGGAATTCTTGGAGAGATGCCATCTGGACTCAAGCCGCCCGGAACGACGAGACGAAAAACGTGACATCGAGGGTTTCTTGCCCGCCGGCGGCTCCTCGGCCCCGGATTCGCAACCCCTTGACCGATAATTGCTGATCCGAGGCCTCGATGTTGTGCAGGTACTTGATGGTCTGGTTCAGAGAAACGCTCTTCAATGAAACTTCCACTTTGCTCTCCACATACTGATCGTTCTTTCCCGATTGCCTTTCCTCCATGGAGGCGATGCGAACCGCCGACTGCTTGGCGAGGTTTTCGAGCAGGGTGCGGATATTCTGTTGGCCTCGCTGGTTTTCGATCCTTGACTCTACGCCCGAAAGGCGTGCCTGGATCTCGGCGTGTTCTCGTTCGAGTCGGATCATTCGCTCCAGTTGCATCTGCGCGCCCTCGATCCGGTTGCCCGTGTTGCTGGCCAACTCGATGAGCGGGTTGAGCACGCCCATGAAGGCTCCCGCAACGAAGAGCATCACGCCGGTGATGGAGAGCAGAACCCTTTCACGGGGCGCCAGTTTTACCCACTCTGCCTTGATTCGCTGAAAGAGCCCGTTCATATTTCATCCTTGGTTTGGTTGAGCGGTATGCTGAGTCCAAACGTGACACTGCCATCCTTGAGGCGCTTGGCGCTCCCTGAAACATCCGCGGAAGCAAAGACGGACTCGGATTTGAGTACGTTTTCCAGCCGATCCTGGGCTTCATAGTTCTGTGCGGCGACCTTGATCCGGATCACATTCTGATCGATGTTGATTTCGTCGAACTTGAGGGTCAGGTCGTTGGGAATGAGTTCGGATAACAGTGTCAGGAGATCGAGGGCGGAAAGATTCCCCCCATACAGGCCGAGAAAGTTGGCTCGCTCGCGTGCCGAAGCCACTTCCTGGCTGAGGGCCGCTAGGGGCTGACTGGGGACGGTCCGGTCGGGGAAGATCGCGGCGTAGCGAGTCGCCATCTGCTCTTCGAGCCGCATGGCTCGGCTCCCTTCGAGTTGGAGAGAAACGATTCCGGCCAGTCCGGCGAGAAATAGAGAAACCAAGGAGAGCACCAGGGTGGGCCGGAGTTCCGGCCCGACCAGCCAGGCATAGTTGCTTCGGTAGCTGAACTCGTTCTGACGAAAGTTGAACTGGGTGAGTGCCTGGGAACTCGATCGTAGGGACAGGGCCAGTGCAGGACCGAAGAGCACGGGGTCGCAGCCCCCGAGCAGGCTGGATTTGGCGGGATCCTCGGGTGGGCTCAAGCGACGGGTCGGGACGCCGGTCCGTGTCTCTATATACCCTTCGATGCCGTCCATTTGGGCCGTGCCTCCCATCAAGACGATCTGGCTGTCGGGATGATCCATCAGCGAGCCTTCGGTGGGATCGAGGGAGTCGAAGCTGCGAACGAGTTCGCGCGCAATGCGGTCGATGGCTGCTAATGCGCGGCTCCCCTCGTTGGACTCCAGTTCTCCGAGGAACCCACTCTCGCATTTCGCGTGTTCCGCGGCGTCTTGGTCTATATCCCTGTCCTGGGCGATGGCCGCGGTGATGGCTTTTCCGCCGATGGGCACTGTGCGTCCCGCAGCCGGTTTGCCGTCGATACAAAGGCACACAGTGGTTTTTCGGTGGCCGATATCCGCGAGCAGTCGAATTCCCGGGAGGTCGAAGGCCACGGCGAGGTTGCCCAAAACTAGGCCCTCTGCCTCGAGTATCCGGGGAGAGCAGCCTGCCGTCTCGAGGGTCTCGAGGAAATCGCTTACGTCCTGCTTCTGGGCCACTGAGGTGGCGACGATCCCGTGGTTGCGTTCGCCAGCGACGAGTTGCCAGTCCACAACGATGTCTTCGAGGCTGAAAGGCATGTTTTCTTCGATCTCGAAGGGAACCGCCTGGGAGAGTTTCTTGGAGTCTCGGAAGGGGAAATCAAGCCGACGGTTTGCCACGCGCTGACCCGTCAGTGCGCAAGTGACGTTGTCGGTGGAAAATTCGTGCGCTCTGAGGAAAGCGGGGAGGGTTTCTTCGTCGGTTGAGTCCGCGGGCTCGGCCGGGCAAGAGTGTGCCTGCACAAACTCCAGGCCCCGAAGCCCCTGGCGCAACTCCACGGCCATGTGGGAATGGGATCCCAGGTCCAAGCCCAGCACCGTCTTGGTCAAAATCACGTCGATCCTCTCCTCATATCGGTCATAACAGCCTCTCTTCGGTTATAACAGCCGCCAGGATAGCAGTTGAGGGCTCTCCCGGTCGGAAATGTCGATGACTGCCTCGACCCGGCGGACCACGTTTTCGACGGTGGCTTCGGAAATTACGTGAAAAACGTGGGCCTCCTGGGGAAGTTCCACCGGAGGGAATATGGATCCGGTTCCCAGGCCGACCTCGGAGAGAGAGACGCAGCGCTCGGAGTCGCTCTCGGTCTGGTCGCAAACGATCCGATCCCCCAGACGATTTTTGAGGATCGAACGCACGATATCTTCGTCTGCCAGGCGCATATCGCCACTGCTCCCGTGTTGGAGCAGGGCCAGTACGTAGGCCGGTGCGGTGTTCGCGTTGATTCCAGTTTCTCCGAGCAGGGGGTAGACGGTGACGTAGGGCTTGATCCTCCCTGCGATTCGGGCGTCGAACCCCTCGATCAGGGCAATTTCTTCGACGCTGAGCAGTGGGCCGTTGGCGGGCTTGTGGGCGGGGTACTGATCGGCGTAGTAGTCGTTTTCATTTTTCCCGCTGATGCCCACATCATCCGGGTCCATGTAGTCGAGCAAGTTGCGCGCCATTTCTCTGGGGTCGTAGAGGCCGCCTGCGAGTTGGCCCTGGGACTCGTCGATCACTTTCTCGAAAAATGCCACCAGGAATTCCTCCGCTTCGTCGCTGGGCTGGCTCTCTTCTTCAGTCTTGCCCACGGGAATCAAGGCGTTCAGGTTCAAGCGGGAACCCGAGTCTTCAATGGTAATTTCGAGCCGGCCTCCCCAACTTGTTTCCAGGGGAGAATCCTCGATTTGCGCCCAGAGATCGGCGAGAGTCGCCCCTGGGTCCTTATTCTGCATCAAACCCATCAGTTTCGAGAACCGGTGATGGAAGACAACTGCGGTGGCCACGCTGACTCCGCCCTTTGCCAGGGTCTCGGCGGCGGCTACGTGTTCCAGGTTTCGCGCCATGAAGGAGTCCACCAGGCTCCGTCGCAGAAAACTGAAAATTGAGGCACTGAGAATCAATCCGACGATGAGAACCATCGGCAATACGATGCCTTTTTGATTGATTGTTTTTCGCATCACTACGGATTACACCATGGCAGGTCGATTCCAAAGGCACCGATCGGGACCGAGGTTACGTTGGACCAGACACCGCAATTGCCTTCGCCGTAGCGGTCGACACAGACGCTCCAATTGGCCCGGACACATTCGGCCACGGAGCCCTGGGTGGCTGCGTCGCCGCCGAAAAAATCGTCTGCATTGGGGTCATTGGGGTCGTCACCTTTGCCCGTGGAGTCACCGTCGACTCCCTGCTGGTTGGCTCCAAGGCCACCGCCGGCTTCATCGGCATTGGCTTCGTCGCGCTTGCGGATCATTTCGTTCAAATCGACGGGGCGCTGGTGGAGAACGACCTGCTTGGTAAAGTGTTTTTGGTCCTCGTTGTTCCAGTCCTCGGAGTCTTCCCCGTTCCAGATCGAGATGTCGATTTCCACGGCAATCGGAATAGCCTCCGAATTTTCAAGTTGAGACGAGTCCCAGGAAGAGAGCCACTCGCCCTCGCTGCCGAGGAAACGCAGGGTGAGCGAGGCCAGTCCCTCGCTGACGACAAAACTGCGCTCGTCGTCAACGGACGGGTAGCCGCCTTCATAGGCGACGGGCAAGCCTGGTGACGACCACCGGAAGAGAGTGAGGCTTCCGTCTTCTTCACCGATTACTTGGTAAACGACTTGCAATAAGTCCGAGTCATGGAATGTGCCTTCGCCCGGGGACTTGCTTCGGGTGTTGAAGCGAATGATATCCGACCCGTCGAATGAAAATCGGCTCTCTGCCTGGAATGACCAGGGATGTGTGAGGGGATCCGCATCCTCCGCTTTCAACCAAAAGGCGGTATTGGCGAGATCCCGGCCAATTCGGTCGAGGGCGCTGGCGGCCTGAAGGGTTTCCCGGGTGCGCGCGATGGCGCGCTGGCTGAGATTTGCAAGGTCGATGTAGAAGCTCACGGCGAACGTGATCACCATGCTGGTGAGGAAAACTGCGGCCATCACTTCGATCAAGGTGAAGCCCGGTTGGCGTGGATATCTGGTGGCTTGGAATCCGTTGGTTGGGCTCATCCCTGGAAGTCCTCTATTTCAAGGTCGTCCACGTCTTCTTCCGAAGCCTCTTCCTTTTCAGCTTCAGCGGCTTCCTTGGCGTCCTTGCTCTGGTAAACATTCCTTGCCTCGGCGAGATTGAACGCGTAGGAGCTTCGACGAACCGACCGCTCATCCGGCCCCTCTTCCCAGCTTACTCTGACGTTGATAGACACCAGGTGGCGATTAATGCCAGGCATCTCGGATTTGAGCAGCGTCTTCAGATCGGGTGAGCCTTGTTTGCCGCCGACTCGCCCAGGATCAACGGTTTTGTTACCGGTTACGCCGAAGCCAAAGGGGACGATGAAGATGTGGACAAGAAAGTCCCCTTCTTCGGTCTCCTCGTCGCGGAGGGGAGGAACGGTACCGTCAAGGGTCGAAGCCTCGATTTCGGCCATGTATCGGTTTGCGATGCCCGATGCCTCCATTAGTCGGAGACTGAGTCCTTGCTTGCGTAGTCCGTCGGTGGCCATGGCCGCGATCACCACATACCAGATGGCCAGAATTGCCACGGCGGCGAGAACCTCCAGCAGGGTAAAGCCACTGGCGTCTCGTGCAGGGTTTCGGTCGGATGTGTGAGTTTCTTTGCGGAGTCGGAGAGGCACGGCTTTCAGGAGTCCTCTTCCAGTCGGACTCGGACGATGTCGAGTAGCGGCTCAATCTCAAGAACAATCCGGTTCTCCCAGTTGTCCCGCATCACGATTTCCGAGTAGTCCGTTGTCCCATCGATCTGGAAGACGATTTGGACGGTCCCGTCCTCAATCCAGCCGTCCGCTGTATTCACGCCCACGAAAAAGATATCTTCGGGGAGCCAGTCCTCCCGGCCAAATCGATTGGGGATAGGGTAGTAATCGCGCTCCTCGCGTTCCGGGGGTGAGAGGGAAATCGACTGACCGTCGGAATACTCGCGGCTTGGCTTTTCGGAAGGGGAGGGGTCGGAGGGGTCGTCGAGATGGGCAAAAGCTCGGTCCTCGGCGACATGCCATTCGATTCGACTGGTGCCGACCTCAAGGTCGAGGAAAGCTCGGTGCGCTGCGCCGGTGACGATGGCTCGTTCCCGGGCCAGTTGGAGAGTTCCAGCGATCTGCCGTGCCGAGTCTTCGAGCTGTGCGCCTCTGCGCGAATTGAGATTGGGCATAATCAAGCCCATCAGCATTCCGATGACAATCACAACTGCCATGACCTCGATCAGCGTAAAGCCGGCTCGTCCGGGGCTAGCATCTCGACTCAAGGGTTACGCTCCCTAGGCCCCTGATTTCCAATTGCCGACGTCGGAATCGCCGTCTTCACCCCCGGGCGCCTGGTCGGCCCCTTGGGTCCAGATGTCAAAGCCGTTGCCGTTGTGATTGCCGGGGGAAGCATATTGGAAGGGTTCACTCCACGGGTCGAGAAGCGCATCGGCCTTGGAAAGGTACCCACCTCGCGGATAGTTACGCGGCTCGGGGGCATCCCCTGGCTTGCTGACGAGGGCCTGGAGGCCCTGGGCGGTGGTGGGATAGCGTCCGTTGTCCATTCGGTAGAGCTCGAGCATGCTTTCCAGTTGGGCGATTTGAGCCTTGGCTGTGGCGAGTCGTGCCTTGTCGATCTGGCCCGCGATGTTGACGCCAATGATGCTCATCAGGAGCCCCATGATCACAACCACAGCCATGATTTCGAGAAGACTGAAACCAGCCTCTCTGCGCACCGGAATAGCGTGCTGAGCAAGTTTGTCTTGTCGCATTGTGTTGGCCTCTCTGGTTGGGCGGCAGTGCCCGGTGAGCACTCTCGGCACTTCTTGTTTCATTCGGATCATTGCAGGGAACTCGTCACCGACATCAACGGCATCAGGGTTGCCATCATGATGAAGAGGACTATTCCCACCATAACGAGAATCAAAAGCGGCTCAAGCAGAGAGGTGAGACGGGTGACCGTCGTCTCTACTTGTTCATCATAGGTTTCGGCGACCTTGGCGAGCATGGCCTCGAGGTCGCCCGCGCGTTCCCCGACTTCCACCATCGTGATCACCATGGGAGGGAATTCTCCGCTGGCTCGAAGGGGATAGGCGAGTGAGGCCCCCTCGAGAACGCTGCTTCGGGCGTTGTTGATGGCCTCTTCAATGACCGCATTGCGGGCCACGTGGCGCGAGATGTCCAGTGCTTGGATGATTCCAACTCCCCCCGCGAGGAGGGAGGAGAGGGTTCGGGTGAAGCGGGCGATGGCGACCACGCGAATCACCCGCCCGAGGAGTGGGAGGCGGAGCATTATTTTGTCCACGGCGACGCGTCCGTTTTCGGTGCGTCGGTATGCTCGGAACGCAATAACCATAAGAAAGACAGCGCCCAGCATCGCCCACCACCAGGCCCGAGCAAAGTCAGCGGCACCGATCACGACACGGGTATAAAAGGGCAACTCCTGTCCCAGGGAGAGGAGGAGGTTCGTGATCTGGGGAAGGACGACTGTGACGAGCATCGCGACCACGAGGATGGAGAAGCCAAGCAGGACCGCGGGGTAGACAAAAATGGAGGTGAGTTTACTGGTGAGTCGTACTTGCTCCTCCAGATAATCGGCCACGCGGACGAGGACCGGCCCCAATGCTCCGCTGGCTTCGCCCGATCGCACCATGCTGATGTAGAGCGAGTCAAACTTCTCAGTGCCCGCGATGGCATCGGCGAGGGTCGAGCCCTCGTTTACCCGATCTCGAATTTGGGCGAAGACGCCCTTGAGCGTCGAATGCTCGATCTGCTCCACCAAGGCGCCCAGGCACTCAACCAGGGGTATGCCCGCGGAGGAGAGAGTGGCCAGTTGTCGGGTCGCGACGGCCAAGTGGAGGGGGGGGATACGCGTGGGCAGTTCGAAGTGAAAACGAGACGCCGAGGCGTCTTTCGTGGATTCCGTCGAATTTTCGGATTCCTTGATCTGGGTCAGGAAGACGCCGTCGACTCGCATTCGGGATCGTGCGGCGCGCATGTTCTCAGCGCTGACGGTTCCCTTGACGGATTTTCCACCATCAGAGACTCCTTTGTAGGAATAAACCGGCACAACCCTCCTTCAACTCCCTTGACCCACGGCTTTCGTGTTCTGCGGCTGACTTCTTCCGCGAATTGCGCGAACCCTCACTCCGACGCGGTGCGACTCCATCCGGTTTCGCACGGCCCCCAGGAGTCGTATTAGCTCCGATCTGATTGTCAGTCTGATTGTCAGTCTGGACGTTCAGTATTGCCTGTCAGTCCGATTGTCAGATCGGAGCATCAGATCTGATCAATGGTGCCTTCTTCTTCGGTCGCTCGCAGCAACTCGGCGACACTCGTCACCCCCCGGAGAACCTTGCGGGTCCCGTCGAGGCGCAGCGTGCCCATTCCTTGAGCGACCGCCTGTTTCTTGATGGTCTTGGAGTCCACATTTTTTGAAACCATTGCCCGGATGGAATCCTCGACGAGCATCAGCTCGAAAATTCCTATTCGGCCCTGGTAGCCCGTATGGGCGCAGGATGAGCAGCCGCTGGCACGGTAGAGGGTCACAGGGCCTTCTTGCGGTTCGATTCCTGCATCATTCAGTTCCTGGGGGCTGGGGGTGTAGGACTCTCGGCATGCGAGGCACAGAAGCCGGACCAGGCGCTGGGCAAGAACTCCGACCAAGGATGACCCGACGAGAAAGGGTTCCACCCCCATGTCGACTAGCCGCGTGATGGCGCTGGCGGCATCGTTGGTATGAAGAGTCGAGAGCACGAGGTGGCCGGTTAGGGATGCCTGGATGGCAATGTCGGCGGTCTCTTTGTCACGAATTTCGCCCACGAGGACCACGTTGGGGTCCTGGCGGAGAACGGCGCGCAAGCCCGCGGCGAAGGTGAGATTGATCTTCGGATTCACCTCGATCTGCCCGATCCCCTTCTGGGTAATTTCCACGGGTTCTTCGATGGTGATAATATTCTTGTCGATATCGTTGATTTCCGAGAGACAGGCGTGAAGTGTGGTGGTCTTTCCGCTCCCTGTTGGGCCCGTCACGAGAAAAATACCGTTCGGGCGCCGAATGATGCGCTCCAGAACGCGGCTCTGTTCTTTGTTGAACCCGATCTTTTCAAGATCGAGGAGGGCTTGGCTGTCGGGTAGAAGTCGGAGGACAAGGCGCTCACCGAACGCAACCGGCACCGTCGATAGGCGCACGTCGTAATCACGGCCAGCGATCTTCAGGCGAATCCGTCCATCTTGGGGCAGTCGCTTCTCGGCAATGTCGAGGTTCCCCATGATCTTGATGCGGGAAGCGATGCTGGCCTGCAGAGAGCGCGGAAGCGGCTTCATGGGCTCATAGAGGACGTCGTCGATCCGAAAGCGTACGCGAATCTGCTTCTCGAAGGGTTCGATATGAATGTCACTCGCTCTTTCCTTGACGGCGTGTTGGAGCAGCGAGTTCACGAGGCGGATAATCGGAGCGTCGTCGGTGGCTTCCAGGAGATCCTGGGGCTCATGGGAAGCTTCGTCGGCCAGTGCATCCAGGTCGTCGGTGGCCTCCTCGGCTAGTTGCCCGGTTTCTGCCGCGCTTCGGTCGTACACCTCATTGATTGCCGATATGACGGATTGCTGGCTGGACAGGACCGCTTCGACATCCTCCGTCCCAAACAGGATGCGCAGGTCATCGAGAGGCTCTGTGTTGTGGGGATCGGCGGTGGCCACACGCAGCAGGCTCTTGTCCGCCTCGCAACTGAGGGGCAGTACGCCGTGCTGTTTCGCGAAAGAGATCGGAACCCGCTGGGTCAGGTCTTCGTCGATCTCGGTGGGATCGATGGCAGGTCGGAATTCCAACCCCAACTGTTTCCCAATCCCCGCCAGAACTTCCTCGTTGCTCAATAGGCCATCCTCGACCAGGACGTCCCCGAGGCGGGCGTGGTTGGCTTGCTGTCGGATCCGCGCCTGGGCGAGTTGCTCGGGTTCGAGGCGGGAAGTCTGAAGTAGAACCTCGCCCAGGTCGAGTTCGCCTCGATGGGCGGGATCAGTCATTGATTTCCTCTGCGGGCGCGTCGTTTGAGGCGGGCCAATTCAGACTAGGGGGCGCTTCTTCTGGTTCGTCCGTGGATTCAGCAGGTCCGTCCAGAACGGTGACCACGGGGGTGAACTCATAAACCTCAGCCAATACTTCGGCCTCGGCTTGCGCTGTCTTGAGTTCGTCGTAGGGCCCCGTCTGCAGTTCGTAGACGAGCCTTTCTCCGGCGCTATTGGAGGTCAGGCTGCTCTCGTAGCCGGCATCCAGGAGTTCCAGTAAGGCTGAGGCGGCTGCGTCCTCGTCATCGTAAATTTGGACACGCAGTCCGTACGCAGAACGATTGCCGCCGGATGTGGCGAGTTGCTCGGAGAGGCGTTCCTGCTCGCGTATTTGTGCTTCGAGTTCCGCTCGGCGCAGGGGCGAGTAGCGGTCTGAATGCTTGCGAAGGGCATCGTATGCAGGATTGATTCCCTTGTCGATTCTGCCATCGGTTTTCGTGAGTTCCTGTCCTGGGTCCGGGTCGGTGTTGTAGGTCTCGCCGAGATCGGTCTCGAAATCCATCCGCTTGCGGATAGTTTCTAGTTCCATTTCTTCTGCGCTGCGGATGATGTGTGGTGTGAGAAAAACGAGTAGGTTGATTTTTCTCAGTTCCTTCGTGTTCGTCTTGAACGCCCAGCCCAGCCCAGGTATGTCGCCTAAAAAGGGGACCTTGAAGGAATCGTCTCGCCATCGGTCGCTAATCAGGCCGCCCACAACCACGGTCTCTCCATCTTTAACGACGACGGTATTTTCAATTTTTCGGTTAAAGAGGGCGACTCCGACTTCGTCGGCCGATCCCACACCCGACTGAAGCGACTCGTTGATATCGGTTAACTCCTGAAATATTTTCAGCCTCAGGGTGTCCCCTTCGCTGATCTGGGGGGTGACCCGCAGGGTGACGCCAATATCCTGTCTCTCTACATTCACCGAGCTCGCCAGGCCGGCCGAATTTCCAGTCGCCGAGTTCACTCGGCTGGTAATGATGGGGATGTTGTTGCCGATGCGGATCTCTGCCTCTTCGTTGTCCGACGTGAGAATATGCGGGGACGAGACGACATTAAGGTTGGTGTCCTTGGCGGCGGCGCTGATGACGGCGTCGTAGTTGGTTCCGGTGGCGGTACTGGTGTCCAACCGGGTAATCCCGTCTGCTCCCGTTGGGAAAGCCCTGGCGATTACCCCGCCCAGATCACCTGCACCTCCGCCTGCGGCCGCCCGGGCGGTGGTGAAATAGAACTGCTGGTCGCCGTTGATGGCATTGATAGTCCAACTTACGCCCAGTTCGATTCCGTCGGTGACGTCGACTTCGATGATGAGTGCTTCGACGAGTACCTGGGGGCGAGGGATATCGAGTTTCTCAATGACAGCTACCAATGCCTCATAGGCTTCCTTGCTCGCCTGGATGACCAGGGAGTTGGTGGCGGGATCCGGGCTGAGGGTGATTCCCTCGGCGAGGGCCGTGACTTGGGAGCGAAGGTTTTGAACCTGTCCGCCGGCGGCGCCGGTTCTGCCCGGGCTCTGGGTCGAGCTACTTTGGCCCGAAAGCATGCTGGATAAGGTGGAGGCCAATTCCTCTGAATCGGCGTGGTTCAGATAGTAGACGTGGATTCGGCCCCCGCCGACCAGGGGGACATCGAGCTTTCGGACGAGTTCGCGAATGTCCGAGACCGACGTTCGGGAGGCGAGGATGAGCAGGGAGTTCGTACGCTCATCGGTCATGATCCGAACCTTGGCATCGGGCGAGGCGGAACTTCCGGGCAGGGCGGTTGTGTTGCTGCCACGCCGATTTGAGGCACGTCGTGCACGGTTGGCAGAGCCCCCGGTGGCGGACACCGAGGACACCGAAGCTCCATAGATCTCGGAAATTTGTTCGCCGAGGGTGTTGGCATCGGCGAACTGGATTTTGATGACGGCGAGTTCTTCCTTGTAGGTCTTAATGTCGATGGCCTCGAGGATCGACAGGAGGCGGCGAATGTTCGCTTCGGTATCGGTCAGGATGATGGTGTTAGTCGGTGCGTAGGCGACCATCGAGGCGTCCTTGGAGACCAGTGGCTTGATGGTGTTGGTGATGGCCTCGGCGTCGATGTAGAGGAGCGGGACGAGCCGGGTCACAAAGGTGTCGCGGTTGGGGCTTGGTCGTCCATCCTTGATGGTCTCGAGACTCGACTCCTTGGCGTCTCGTACGGGGACGATCTTGAGGATGCCTCCTGGGCCCGGAACAGCGGTAAAGCCTTTGATTTTCAGCACGGATTCGAAGACCGCAAAGGCCTGATCCACAGTGACTTCGGATGGGGAAACAATGGTGACCCGTCCCCGGACACGATCGTCGTAGATGAAGTTTTGACCGGTAATCCGAGCGATCGTCTCGATGACGACGGCGAGTTCGACGTCCTTGAAGTCGAGTTGGACGAGCTCGGTTCCCTCGCTGAATCGCTTGTCCGCGGGTGAGGCTGTGCCCCGCTGCTGGCCGCTGGCCAAGCCGGGCAAAAGGCTGATGGCTGTGGTCCACAGCACGATGAGGCCGATCAGGCCGCTGAACCTGCGCATTGTTTTCTCCACCGGTTGCTATTGACCTCCCGACATCATGCTGCCGAGTAGTTCGGCGTCGGCTTTGATCTGACGTGTTGTTCCATTGGCCGAGGTCACTTCAGCCACGATGTCATCGGCCTGGGTGAATGCCTTGAGTAGTTCTGCTTGGGCCGACGGATCGTCGATCGCCAACCCATTGATTGAGGTGATTACGTCCCCGTTCACCAACCCGACCTTCTCAAAGAGGCTATCGGATCTGATCTGATTGAGTTCGATGCCCAGCATTTTGCCCGACTTATCCTTCTTGGGAAGTATGCGGGCTCCGTTGAGAATCGAAGCTGCTCCTCGGTTCGGAGGCTCGTCGACTATCTTCCCCAGGCGTGCTTCGAGGGAAGCCTGGGCACTCGTGGGGCCACGCCGTGGGTTCCTTGCCCTGGAAGAGGGGCGGGAGGTGACCACCGTGGAGATTTGGGGGGCCTTGGGGTCTAGGAGAAGTTCTTCGCGGCGGGCGCCATTCTGAAGGATGACCCGACCGCGATCGATTCGGGCGACGACGACGCTGGCAAATTTGTCCAAGGCGTGACCCACCCGAACCACCTGGTGGAGCCGATCCTGGGTGTTCTCGATTGCCGCACTGGCAACGACTTGATCGCTGGAAGCGACGGTGCCCAGTAGCCTGAGGGGTAGGCTGGTTTTCGTCAGTTCCTCCTCGGGCTCGGGCTCGGGAATGATTTCTTCCGCGATCACCTGTGCGCCGAAGAGGTTGCGATCCAGAATTTGCTGGTGCTTGGACCACGGGCGGGTGCTGTCGGCCGAGGGCGTCGCCGGTCGCAAGGCGGGCCGATCCACGGGAATCAGGCTGAATGCCCCCATCTGGTTGATGATATTGGCCACGAGAAAGCAGCTCAGCGCGAAGAGCAGCAGATTGGCGATGCGGATGCCGAGAATGGACATTCCCTGCCTGTCTCTCCTCTATATTCGGTTGGCTCTGCCTGGGGATGCACAGCGGATTGAGACTCCCATGACCCCTTCCGGGTCACGGTCCCGGGTTGCCTGAGTTTCCAGGCCCGGCGGGCAGATCCAGAGCTGAGGCTCCCCCCCACGAGGCTCCCAAACTCAATTATTCAGCCCCATGGCGCTCTCCGCCTCGGATGCGCGGGGCAACATAGCCCCCCGGGCGCGCCGGACCAACAAAAACGCTCCGCCTTTTCAAAAGGTGAGTGGTTGTCGATCTGTGGTCAATCATTCCGTTCCGTTCCTCGGAGATGCGCCAGTCTTTTCGAGTGGACCTGAGTAACCGTCGGAGATCGAATCGTTTCCAGGACGCTCCGCCGAATTGCTTCCCCCGGGGTCCCGGCCAACTGTTTTCCATGATCGGGCAGGGAAATCGCTCGCGGACGTTGACAAATCGGTCTTCGACTCAATCTTTGCCGGCGTCTCAAGCAGGGCCGTGGGTCTCGAGTCGCTTTTCAGGATCCCGGCACCTCGCAAGCTAGATCGGACTCAATATTTAGACGGGCCTCGGGCTCGGTCACCTCGGTGATTGACTGATACGGAAGGAAGTACCCCAATGGCAGACTCAGGCAAAGTAATCGGAATTGACCTCGGCACCACGAATTCGGTGGTGGCGGTGATGGAGGGCGGTCAGCCCACGGTCATCGCCAACGAAGAGGGAGGGCGCACAACACCTTCCGTGGTGGGTTTCTCGGATGACGGGGAGAGGCTGGTGGGGGCGATCGCCAAGCGCCAATCCGTGACCAACCCGGAAAACACGGTTTATTCGGTCAAGCGCTTCGTCGGTCGCCGTCTTTCGGAGGTCCCGGAAGAGATTCGGCTGGTGCCCTACAAGGTGGTTTCGGGCAAGGACGATAGCGTCGCAGTGGAGATCGACGGGAAGAACTTCACCCCGCAGGAAATTTCGGCGATGACCCTGGCGAAGCTGAAGGCCTCGGCAGAAGCCCACCTGGGCGGCGAGGTGTCCGCGGCAGTGATTACCGTGCCGGCTTACTTCAATGACAGCCAGCGCCAGGCGACCAAGGACGCGGGCAAGATTGCGGGTCTCGAGGTCAAGCGCATCATCAACGAGCCCACGGCGGCAGCCCTGGCCTATGGCCTGGATAAAAAAGAAGACGAAAAGATCGCCGTCTACGATTTTGGCGGGGGCACTTTCGATGTTTCGATTCTCGAGGTGGGCGAGAACGTGGTGGAAGTGAAATCCACGAACGGCGACACGCATTTGGGCGGTGACAATCTCGACCAGCGTGTCATCGAGTACCTGGTGGACGAATTCAAGAAGGACCAGGGGATCGACCTCACCAAGGATCCCATGGCGATTCAACGGCTTCGCGAAGCGGCGGAAAAAGCCAAGATGGAACTTTCGACCGCCCAGGCCAGCGACATCAACCTTCCTTATATCACGGCCGATAAGACGGGTCCCAAACATCTGACCCTCAAGCTGACCCGGTCCAAGTTCGAGCAATTGATCGATGATCTGGTCCAGCGGACTCTGGAACCCTGTCGCCAGGCGCTTAAGGACGCGGGGTTGACCGGGCCGGAGATCAACGAAGTTGTCTTGGTGGGGGGATCCACTCGCGTTCCACTGGTCCGCCAGCGGGTTGCGGAGCTGTTCGGTCAGGAGCCCAACCAGACCGTGAACCCGGACGAAGTGGTCGCAGTGGGGGCGGCCATTCAGGGCGGGGTCCTGGCGGGTGATGTGAAGGATGTTCTGCTGCTGGATGTGACGCCTCTCTCCTTGGGCATCGAGACCCTGGGCGGCGTGACGACCAAACTCATCGAGCGAAATACGACAATTCCGACCCGGGCTCAGAATGTGTTCTCCACCGCGGCCGACAATCAGCCCCAGGTGGAAATCAGGGTGCTTCAGGGCGAGCGCGAAATGGCCGTCGACAACCGCGAATTGGGTAAATTCATTCTGGATGGGATCCCGCCGGCACCCCGGGGTATTCCCCAGGTCGAGGTGACCTTCGATATTGATGCCAATGGGATTCTCTCGGTTACGGCCAGCGACAAGGCCTCGGGCAAGGATCAGTCAATTCGCATCGAGGGGAGTGGAGGACTTTCCGAGGACGAAATTACCGGGATGGTTCGGGACGCGGAGGCCAATGCCAATGAGGACAGCGATCGTCGCGAGAAGATCGAAAAGCACAACCAACTCGACAGCATGCTGTACCAGGCGGAAAAGATGCTGGCCGACAATTCCGAGAAGTTGAGCGACGAGGACAAAGGGCCGCTCAAGGGCTTGATCGAATCCGCCAAGAAGGACCTCGAGAGCGATGACTCGGACCGGATTACAGCGGCGCAGCAGCAACTGGAGGCTGAACTGCATAAGCTTGCGGAGACGCTCTACAAAGCGGAAGCTGCAGGAGAGGCCGCTTCGGCGGAGCCCGCGTCGGATGGATCCTCGGAGGCAGGCGCCGACGAAGATGTAATCGACGCTGAATACACCGAGGAGAAGAAAGATTCCTGACAGCGATGGCCCCGGTCCTCTGGTCGAGCTCTTTGGCGAATACCCCGACCGATTGCGCGGCAACAGTTGGAAGCCCGCGGTCGATATCTTTGAGACGAGCCACTCAGTGGTGGCTCGGATCGAGATACCCGGGGTGGCCGGCGAAGATATTCAGGTCAACGTCGAGGGCGATTTACTGAGGGTGAGCGGTGTCCGAAAGCCGCCCGCTGGGGCCGCTGGCGGTCGTCTGCACCAAGTGGAGATCGCTTTCGGTGCCTTTGAGCGCCGAGTGCAAATTTCGATTCCCTTTGAAAGGACGGGCGTGACCGCTCGTCTCGAGGACGGTTTTCTATCCGTCACTCTCCCGAAGAAGAGCGGGGGGGCTCGCCAGGTGAAGGTGGAGACTGAATGACCGACGAGCCCGAGGAAGGCGAAGAAGAGTCCGCTGAAACCGAGGAGGAGCCCCAGGATTCCATGCGCTCGCTGCTGGCCGGTGGCATGGAGATTGAGGTGGGATCCGGCGGGAGCGAGGAGGAGGAGGATGCGTCTCCGGAATTGCCTGACGAATTGCCGGTTCTGCCGCTCAAGAACACCGTTCTATTCCCATTCCTCCTGTCTCCCCTGCTGGTGAACACGCCGGCTTCTCAGGAACTCATCGATTCGGTTCTGCTGCGTTCCGATCGGCTTCTGGTCTGCTCGGCCATCCAGCGCGAAATTGAGGGCTCTGCCAAGGCCGCGGACGTTTTCGAGGTGGGGACCGTGCTTCGGGTGGTCAAGATGCTGAAGTTTCCCGATGGTTCTTATCGCCTTTTGGTGCAGGGGGTCGCTCGGGTTCATCTGGATGAGTTCGTTTCAGAGGATCCCTTTTTGCGAGCGCGTATTCGCCCGGTCTTTGACGCGGGTGATTTCGAGTCCGTGGAAGTCGAAGCTCTGACCCGGAACTTGTCCCAGCAGTTCAACGTTCTGGTATCGGAAAGCGCACGCCTGTCGGATGATCTGCAGGTTCTCGTCGCGAATCTCGACGATCCTTCGAAACTCGCGGACTTAGTCGCGTCGAATTTGGAGCTCGACGTGGAGGGGAAGCAGCGGATCTTGGAGGCATTGGACGTCACGGATCGGCTTCGCCTAGTCCTCAGCCAACTGACGAAAGAGGGCCAGGAACTCGAGATCGAGACCGAGATCAAGGAAAAAGTTCAGAACGAGATGGGCAAGACCCAGCGTGATTACATGCTGCGTCAGCAACTGGAAGCCATCCGTAGGGAACTCGGGGAGAGCGAAGAAGGGGAGGAGGGCGCCGAGGTCTTTCGCCAGAAAGTCGATGAAGCAGGATTGCCCGAGGAGGCCAAGAAGCAGGCCTATCGGGAGATCGAAAGGCTCTCCCAGATGCCTCCGGCTGCCTCGGAGCACAGCGTGATTCGGAACTACCTGGAGTGGATCGCCGATTTACCCTGGTCGGTTCTCACCGAGGACCGTCTGGATATTAGCGAGGCGCGAAAAATCCTTGATGAGGACCACTACGGCCTGGAGAAGATCAAGGATCGAATCGTCGAGTACATCGCGGTTCTCTCACTAAAGCGCGACTTGAAGGGGCCGATTCTTTGTTTCGTGGGACCGCCGGGGACAGGCAAGACATCTCTGGGCCAGTCCGTCGCCCGTGCGCTCAATCGAAAATTTGTGCGCATCGCCCTTGGCGGGGTGCGGGACGAAGCCGAGGTTCGCGGCCACCGTCGGACCTACGTGGGAGCAATGCCCGGACGAGTCATCCAGTCGCTCCGAAAGGCTGGCTCTCGGAATCCGGTGATGCTCCTCGACGAACTCGATAAAGTGGGATCCGATGGGCGGGGGGATCCGTCCTCGGCTCTGCTTGAAGTTCTCGACCCCGAGCAGAACTCCGAATTCAGCGATCACTATCTTGAGGTTCCTTTCGATCTCTCCCAGGTTCTCTTTATCGCGACGGCAAATTTGATGGACCCCGTGCCTGCGGCGTTGCGCGACCGGATGGAGGTCATCGAACTACCCGGTTATACGCTGGAGGAGAAGGTCGAGATAGCGAAAAGGTTCATTGTCCCCCGGCAAATCCAAAGAAACGGGATCTCTGGGATCGATTTCGAAATTTCGGATGAATGCCTGGTTCGCCTATGCGAGCGGTATACCCGGGAGGCGGGTGTCCG
>CAWVXN010000006.1:0-18581 GCA_963933695.1 uncultured Myxococcales bacterium
ACTCAGGGGCTCTGCTCCTGGATTTGCCTTCGCCAGTAGGCCAGTAACTCTGTGAGGAGCCCTTCCAAGGGACGTGAGGGCTGCCAACCGGTGGCTCTCTTCAGGCGTTCCGAGTCGCCCACTCGGGCATCGGCGGGCCGCCAGCGTTTTTCATCGCGTTCGATCTCGGGGGTAACTCCCGCGAGTCCAGCCAGACTTTCTAGAAGGTGGCCGATCCGGGTGCCCACACCGCTAGCGATATTGTAGGTATCCGCCGGGACGGCCCGGTCCAGTAGCCGGAGATAAGCGTCCACGACATCGTCGACGTGGAGGAAGTCGCGAACACTGTCGAGATTACCTACGCGCATGATCGGGGGATTGCCGGCCTCGATGAGCGCGATCTGGCGGGCGAAGTCCGGCGCGACGAAGAGCGGGGCTTGACCGGGACCGGTGTGATTGAAGGCCCGAATCATGACGACGTCCAAGCCGCGGCCTGCGGCTTCGAGGCCCAGACGTTCGGCGGCCGCCTTGGTCTCCGCATAGGCACCTTGAGGCGCAAGTGGCGCGACTTCGGTGAGTGCTGGCGCTCCGGGTTCCACCGCGGCGTATTGCTCGCTGGAGCCCACGAGCAGCAGGCGCGCTTCGGGGGCGTCGCGCTCGAGCGCTTCAATGACATTTTGCGTGCCCTGGACGTTGACTCGATGGGCGAGATCCGGGTCCCGGGTGGCGTCGGGGACGAAGGCCACTGCCGCCAGGTGGACCACCGCATCCGGAGTGGCTTTCTTAACTACGCCCCGAACCATCGAGGCATCGCTGACATCCACGGAATCGACGTCGAATCCCGTCACCCGATGACCGGCGGCCTCCAGGCGCGGGATAAGCCGGGTTCCCACAAACCCGCGCGAGCCGCTGACAAGGATTCTCATTGGGGCGCAGCGTTCCACAGGGAACCTCTGGGCGCAAACGCCGACCCGGGGGCAGGCTGCTATCTTCGGCCCTCAACGGGGGGCTTATGATCATCGGTGTGAGTGGACGCAATGGGGCAGGGAAGGGCGCTGTCGTCGAGTTCCTGGGCGAGCGCAGCTTCTATGTATTTTCTCTGTCCGACGTGGTTCGCGACGAGTTGAAACGCCAAGGGGTCGAGGAGACCCGGGAGCGAATGATCGAGGCCGGTCGAGGGCTGAGAGAGCGCGGAGGGCCCGGAGCCCTTGCCGAAGGACTGATCTCCCAGCTGTTGCCCGATCGGAATTACGTCATCGATTCGATTCGGCATCCCGCCGAGGTGGAGGCCTTGCGCCGGTTCTCGACGGAGTTTCGGCTCGTCTGGGTGGATGCCAGTGAAACACGTCGGTTTGAGCGGATGCGTCAACGCGGCCGCCCGGGTGACCCCACGGAGATCGAGGCATTGCGGGCCTTGGAGGCGCGCGAACTGACCAACGCCGACGTGGCAGGCCAGCAACTCCTGGCGGTGGAAGAAATGGCCGATTTCGTCGTGCCCAACGAAGCGAGCTTCGAAGAATTGCATGGGGCGGTTCGTGAGGTCTTTCGTGAGAGCCTTTTTTTTGAGCGGCCGACCTGGGACCAATATTTCATGAGCATTGCCCAGGTGGTGGCCTCCCGAAGCAATTGTGTGAAGCGCAAGGTTGCGGCGGTGGTGACGCGAGATCGTCGGATCGTTTCTACCGGCTACAACGGTACGCCTCGCGGGACTCGGAACTGCAACGAGGGGGGTTGTCCGCGTTGCAACGATCTTGCGCCGGGGGGGACCGGGTTGCTCGATTGTCTTTGCTCCCACGGCGAAGAAAATGCCATCACCCAGGCCTCCTACCACGGGGCAAGCCTTCAGGATGCCACGCTCTACACGACATTTTCCCCGTGCCTGCAGTGCACCAAGATGATCATCAACTCCGGACTCAGCGAGGTGGTCTACAACACGGACTACCCCCTCGGGGAGAGGTCGCTTCAATTGCTCCAGGAAGCGGGTGTGAAACTCCGAAAAATGGGCCCAAAGGCCTGAATCCCGCCCCGCGCTCCGGCTCATCCCATGCGTCCGAGCGATTCCCCTAAATCCTCGGGCCCAAGAGGACGAATGAGGGAACACGCAGGAATTTGTTCCGGCGCTCTTCGGAGGCGAGTGTGCGACCCAGGCCGGTACAACTCCTTGATCAGCGTGCATTTCCCATCCTTTACGTCGACGATGAGCCCGACAATCTTCGGGTGTTCGAGCTGACGTTTCGGAGAGACTTTTCCGTTCTGACCGCGACCTCCGCCGATGAGGGGATGGAGATCCTGAACGCCAATCCCGTCGCTGTGGTGCTCTCCGATCAACGCATGCCGGGTGTCACTGGGGTCGAATTTTTGTCCCGGGTTAGGGATCTGGACCCGGACACTCTGCGGATCCTTGTGACGGCCTACGGCGACGCAGAAATTCTCGGCGACGCGATCAACGACGGCAGCATCTATCGCTACATCCCCAAGCCTTGGGAGCCCGAGGACATGCGGATCACCCTACGTCGGGCGATCGAAGTCTATGCTCTTGAGCGCGAGCGCACCGCGCTTTTGCAGGAACTGAGCACGATCAATCGTCTCTCTCGCAATCTTCATCAGGAGACGGAGATGGGTTGCTTGGTGGACCTGCTGCTGAATTCGATACACAAGGACCTGGGTTTCGACGGCGGCGCGTTGTTCTTCTTCGACGAAACGGGCGATCACCTGACTTGGAAGGGACTATTCCCGGCTGAATCCGAGGTTTCATCGCGCCTCAGGGAAATCGACTTCTGCCGACCTCAAGCCAGCAATTTTATGGATCAGATTCTGCTTGGGCGCACTCAACATTTGTCGATCGCCGATGCCACGGACTACGAGGGACCCGTGCGGTCGTGGTTGACCGAGGTGTCGGCGGACGAGATTCTGATCGTGCCTCTGACGGGCAAGAAGGGTGTGATCGGTGCATTGGCGGTGGACAACCGCTCGGGCAGTCGCCGGTTTGTGCCTGAGGACTCGGGCCTTTTGGACGGCCTAGCAACCCAGGCCGTGATTGCCCTGGAAAACGCTCGCCTGGTCCAGGCACTGAGGGAATCACGCGCCCAGGTCCAGCGAGCGGATCGGCTGGGTACCTTGGGCACACTGGCTGCCGGGCTGGCTCACGAGATCAACAATCCCCTGGTTTCGGTGAATACTTTTTTGAACCTGGTCCCCGAGATGCGAAGTCAGTCCGATGAATCATTTTGGGTTGAGTACCACGGGTTGGCTCTCGGCGAACTCGATCGTATCCGGGGCTTGGTGGGCACCATGTCCAGACTGGGTGGGTCCGAAGGAGGCAGCGAGCCGTCACTCTGCCAGCCGGTGAATCTGGTCGAGGTGGTCCGTGAAGGGGCGCGCTTGATGGACCGACAGGTGGCCGGCGCCGGGGTGGACCTCGCGCTCAAGGTCGACGGAGAGGCCTCCGTGGTTCTGGGCGTACGAGATCAATTGCATCAGGTATTTCTCAACCTCGTACTCAACGCCGTGGACGCGACGGAGCCAGGCGGGAGCGTCGAGGTGGAGGTGTCAAGGGATCCCTCAAATCCGGACGAATGGGCGCTAATTCACTTTCGGGACCATGGCCAGGGAATATCGCACGAGCATCTCGAGCGGATATTTGACCCCTTCTTTACGACCAAGGGACCGGACAAGGGCAGCGGCCTCGGGTTGATGATTGTCCACCAGATCGTGTCCGAGCATGGTGGAGGCATCCAACTGAGCAGTGAATTGGGTGGGGGGACGGTTTTCCAGGTTCGATTGCCGTTGGCCGGCGAAGCAGAATTGCCTGGGGGTCCTGCTTGACGCATCGAGATTGATTCCAGACACTGGGGCGGCCTATGCCCTCTGAAGCGGGGCGCCGCCGGCAGCCTGGGAGTCTCCCGGGAAACGTCGTTGGCGATCTGCACCGGGGGCGCTGCACCCATCGGAGTCTTGAATTTGTCCCATATGCTGCTGCGATCCCAAAGAGTCAGTCCAAGAACCCCCGACCGGGAGACATCGCGCCGGGAGGCGGCCCGGACGAATAGGATCGCTTGGGTCTGTCGCGTCCTCGTGCCCGTGTGGCTAGCGGTCTTGGGCATTCCCCAAGTGGCTTGGAGCCAGCAGAAACCGAGCATCCTGCTCCTCCCCATGGTCGTTCACAGCTCCGAGAGCCCCGGCTATCTCCGCCGAGGCCTGTCGGACATGTTGATGGCGCGCTTTCAGCAGGCCGACCAATTCGTGTTGATTCAAGTCGAAGATCCCGCGATGGCGACCACTCAGCTCGATCAGGCAGTAGAAGCGGGCCGGGCCGTGGGCGCCGACTTTGTTCTCTTCGGATCGTTTACCCGGTTCGGAGAGGGAGCGAGCCTGGACATGCACGCAGCCTCTACTTCGCCGAAGAGCGAAGAGGCGAGCCTCCGGGAAATTTTCGTCCACTCGGGGGAGATCGGCGATGTCATCCCCGATCTCGAGGGTTTAGTGGGCAAGGTGACCCGGTTCGCTATCGATGATTTCTCTCCGGCTGAACCCGGCGAGGATGCAGCCTCTCCTCCAGCACCTGGCACTCGGGCGGATCTACTCTTGCGGGTTCAGAGTCTGGAACGGGCGGTGGAACAGTTGAAGAAGACGGACGGAGGCGAAGTTCGCTGAGGCCTCGCTGAGGCCTCGCTGATGCCTGGGATTGCGCTAAATTGCGCGGCGCCGAGGCTGTGTGGTGGGTCTCCCCTGCGGCGAAGATTCAAGGACCGGGGCGGTGTAGCTCAGTCGGTTAGAGCGACGGCTTCATAAGCCGTAGGTCGGTGGTTCAAGTCCACTCACCGCTACCAGTCTTTGGATGAGGCCAGCCCCGTTGTTTCCTGAAAATCAAGCTGGGGGGCTTGGGTAGTGCCCCGCTCGGAAAGGCCATCCCCAAGGTGCTATTCTGATCAGCGCCGCTGTGCGATTCGGAGGCTACGGGGGGAATCGAGCATGGCTAGGCGGGGGAAGAGAGGCGTCGTGGGGCAAGCGGTTGGAATGGCCGCGGGTTTGGCCCTCGTCTTAGCGGCTTGTGGTCCCCCTGAAAATTCCTCTCCGCCTATGGAACTGGCGGATGACCTCGATAGATCGGGCCCGGTTCGTGAACTGGTCTTTGGCCTCTACACATCGGACGCGGCCACTGAGATGGTCAAGCAATTTGCTCCGATACTGGCAGTACTCGACAGTAATCTGAGCGAGTTCCTAGGCGAGCCAGTGAAGACAAAGCTCAGAGTGGCTTCGACCTACGAAGGCGGAGTCGATGACCTTGTTTCGGGTCGAGTCGATTTTGCCCGCATGGGCCCAGCCTCCTATGTCATGGCCAAGGAGTTGAACGAGTCCATTCGGATCCTTGCGATGGAAAGTAAGAAAGGGTCGAAGATCTTTCAGGGCGTAATTTGTGTCCACCAGGACAGCTCGATCCGGGATATCGGCGAACTCAAGGGAAAGGAATTCGCCTTTGGGGACTCCCGTTCCACCATTGGCCGCTTTCTTGCGCAGGAACTGCTTGTTGAGAATGGAATCTATGCGAGCGATCTGGGCGGCTTCGATTTTCTAGGTCGGCACGATAAAGTTGGAATGGCGGTTGGCCGAAAAAAGTATGCCGCGGGTGCGTTAAAGGAGAGCACCTTCAACAAACTTGTGGCTGCAGGCGAGCCAATCCGGGCGATCGTGGCATTTCCGAATGTCACGAAACCGTGGATCGCGCGTTCGGGGATGTCCCCGGAACTGTTTGAGGCGATTCAACGAACTCTTCTTGGAATGACCGATGCAGATGCTCTCAAAGCTCTCAAAAAAGATGGATTCCTGCCGGGTTTCGATGAGGACTATGACGCCATCCGTCAGGCCATTGAGTCGAGTCGGTCGTTTGACTCCTAGCCGAAGAATTCTTCGGCCAAAGTCTGTCACGTTTGCTTCCAGCCTTTTGGTGTGCTCCCGTCGAGAAAATCGCACCCTGTTGGCTCTGCGATGGTGAGCGCCCGATCAGAAGCGTGGTCCATTCGACGCCGGGTACTGACCACCCTGACCGTGGTTTCAGGGGTCCTGATACTGGTGAGCGGTGAGCCGGTTCGACGGCTAGAAACCGACGCCATGGTCAATATCATTAGGGAGCAGTACGCGAGTTCTCTTGAGTCGCTGGTTCCCGCGCTTCAAGATCACGTAATTACCCGGGACGCCGACATGGATCTGCCCGTGCTTCAGCGGATTGCTTCAGATTTTCGTCGAACTCATCCGGCTGTGCTCAGTATGCGGATCCAGGATTCGGATGGGAACTCGCTGGTGGAAGAATCCGCACCCGGCTTTTTCGAGCAGGACAGAACCTTCGAAGTTAGCCGGGAACTCATGGCGGGAAAATTTTCGGTGGGAAGTGTAGGACTTGTCATCGATCTCCGGCCCATTGAAGCCCAGGCTGGACGACATGCCCTGAAGTTGCAGGCGGTTTTTGCGGCGCTGATTCTTCTGGTCGCGTTCATTCTTGTTGGCTGGTTTTATCGGCTCCCGGGTCATCCACTGCGCAAGATCGACGACAAACTGAAAAAATTGGTTTCCGGAGAGGATATTCCGAAAGAGGAGTTTAGGGGAGCGGAGGAGTTTTTGCGCTTGAACGATTCGGTGGACGCTTTGGCTTCCGCGGTTCAACTGCAGGAACGGCAGCAGGAACTGGAGCAGCAGTTACAGCAATCCCAGAAACTGGAGGCTATTGGAAGGCTTGCGGGGGGCGTAGCTCATGACTTTAACAATCTGCTGACGGTGATCCTGGGCTATGCCGAGACCCTCATGGATGATCCGGGCCTGGGCAAGAGCGGCCGAAATAGTGCGAGTCAGATTGTTTCCGCCGGCGAACGCGCCGCGGCCCTAACCCGGCAATTGCTGGCTTTCAGCCGAAAGCAGGTTATGCAGTCGAGTTTGGTCGACCCGGTCGAAGTGCTGACAAAAATGGAGCAGATGCTGGATCGACTGATCGGCGAACTGGTCGAAGTCGAGGTCGATGTGCGGGGGGAAGTGGGGTTGGTGAGTATCGACCCGACTCAGTTCGAGCAGGTCATTTTGAATCTTGCCGTGAATGCTCGGGACGCCATGAGGCAAGGCGGTGTTTTGAAATTCGCCCTCTACTCGGAGACCGTCGAGGTCGGTGCCTCTTCTGCAACGAGCATCTCGCCGATCGTTCCGCCGGGCCATTACATTGTGCTGTCGGTGCGTGACAATGGTTCTGGCATGGATAGGGAGACCCAGGGGCGAATATTTGAACCGTTTTTTACCACGAAGGAATCGGGGGAAGGCACTGGTCTGGGCCTGGCTATGGTTTACGGAATTGTCAGTCAGAGCGGCGGATTCATCGAATTGGAGAGCGAAGTGGATGAGGGGACGACCTTCCTGATCTATCTCCCCCAAGTCGATGGGGTTCTGGAGTCGCCGGAGATCAGTGCGGTTCATTCGCATGGAAAGCCCGGCGCGACGATTCTGCTTGTGGAGGATGAGGGTCTCGTACGGACCTTAACCCAGGAAATTCTGGAGACTGGGGGATATAGGGTATTGGTCGTGGAGGATTCAGAGAAGGCTCTCCGAGTCTCTGAAGACCATTCTGCGCGGATTGATCTGCTGCTGACGGACTTGGTCCTGCCGGGAATGTCGGGGAGCGCTCTCAGTAAGACGATCGAGGAGCACAGGCCTGATATCAAGACCCTGCTTATCTCCGGTTACGACCAGCAGATGCTGGGCACCGAGTACAGTGAAATGCCCTTCCTTCAGAAGCCATTCGATCGGACTACATTGCTGCGGAAGGTTGCGGAGTTGCTTGACACGGGCGATTGAGGCTGAGAAGGGTGCCGAGCAACCTGGGTGCGAACCCGGCTAACTCCCGCCGCGTAGCAGATGCTTCCTGATCTTTCCGCTGGCCGTTCGAGGAAACTCGGCCTCGATGACGAATTCTCGAGGCATTTTAAACGCGGCCAGTCTCTCCCGTGCCCATTCTTCCAAGGACTTGGGGTCGTGGGTGTATCCGGTCTCGAGGAGAATGTGGGCTCGACCCACTTCACCCCAGGTGGGGTGCGGGATTCCGATGATCGCAACTTCGCGAATGCCGGGGTGCTCCCGGTAGACGGCTTCCACTTCGGCGGGGTAGACGTTTTCGCCGCCCGAGATCAGCATTTCCCGGGCTCTCCCTACCAAGGTCACGAACCCCTCTTGGTCCTGTTGGGCGAGATCGCCGGTTCGCAGCCAGCCGTCGATCAGGACCTCCGCCGTGGGGCCGGGCCTTTCCCAGTATCCCACCATGGTGATGGGCCCCTTGACCACAATTTCACCGGTTTCGCCCACCTCGACGTTCCGCCACTGGGTCGGATTCTGGGCGACGGTCTCGGACCCGATGATTCGAACCTCGCCATGGTGCACCGGGCGACCGACACTACCCGCCTTGCGGAGTGCATCTTCGGGGTCGAGGCAGCACAGGGTGGAGGTCTCCGTCTGTCCGTACCCCTGGAGAACGATAATTCCCCGGGTCGCGAAGTCGCGGATGAGTTCGGTGGAAATCGCAGAGCCCGCAGTGAAGATGAAACGCAGGTCTGGGAATCCGGATTCGGCCGAAGTCTTGAGGGCATCAAAGAGGCGCTGGTGCATGGCGGGGACTCCGCCGAAGTAAGTGATTTTCTCATCCGCCACGGCACGCCAGACTCGGGGGGGGTCGAAGCGATCCTGGAGGAAGAGACTGGCTCCTGCGTAGATGAGTGGGATGGTCAGAATTTGTAATCCCAGAGAATGAAAGAGGGGTGCGACCACCAGCACGCGATCTTCCTGGTGAGTCTGAAAATTGAGCACAGCGTTGCGGGCGTTGAACAGGGCTTTGCGGTGGGGGAGAAGGGCGCCCTTGGGATCGCCCGTGGTGCCCGAGGTGTACATCAGTATGACGGGATCGTCGGCGTGGACCGGGACCGCCTTCTCAAGGGGAGTAGCCCGTTCCAGACCGAGTGCATAGAGATCATTTTTTCCACCCACCGGGACGTTCAGGGCGGGTTGGTGCCGGGCGATGGCCAGGGCTTCTAGGACTGTTTCACGCAGATCGGTCTCGAAGAAAATCGCAGCGGGGCGGCCGTCGTCGAGTTGGAATGCGATCTCCCTGGGCGTTAGCCGCAGGTTGATGGGAAGGCAGATCCCCCCCATGCGCGCCGTGCCAAACGCGAGTTCGGGGTAGGCGCTGCGGTTGCGAAGCAATATCGCGACGCGGTCGCCGAAAACGAGCCCCTCTTGGGTGAGCCAGCCGGCCACCCGGGCAACGCGTTGAGCGAACGTCGACCAGTCCAACTGCGTATCGCCGTCGTGAACGGCCAACTCTCCCGGCTGGATACACGCCCAATAATTTGGCCAGTCTCCGATATTGTGGAGAGGCGAAGCCTTCGTGGGGGGGGGAGAAGGGGGACGATTGGTGAGGGCCACGGGAGCTAATTACTCCAATCGGTCCTGCGCTGCCAGAAGGGGAGATCCGGACCTCGATGCGGGTTATTGTGGGCAGATGCTAGGCGCTCTACTTCATCGAGCCATCACGGAACTGGGTTTGGAAGGCCGCCACCTGCTGGTTGCCGTCTCGGGGGGCGTCGATTCGACGGTCATGTTGGAGGGCTTGAGCCGGGTGGCCGGCGAGTGTGAGCTCACTCTTTCGGTGGGCCACGTTCATCACGGGTTGCGAGGTGAAGAGGCCGATGCGGATGAGCAGGCGGTTTTTGAGCGAGCGGCCCGTCTCGGATTAGATTGTTCGAGCGAGCGCATCAATCCTCAGGCCTTGCGAGAAGAGACTTCCAACCGCGAACGTCCGACCCTCCAGGAAGCAGCCCGAACCCTGCGCTATGAGGCTCTCACGAAAATTGCGCGAAAGGGCTCGGCGGATCATCTCGTCACCGCACATCATCTCGATGACCAGGCGGAGACGGTCCTGATGCGCCTGTTGCGCGGCACGGGGCCCAGCGGGTTGGGCGGGATTCCCGAGGTGTCGGCTGATGGCTTCGTGGTTCGGCCCCTTCTGGGAGTGACCCGTCTGGAGATTGAGGCGTACGCCGAGCAACTGGGTCTGGATTGGCGGGAGGATCGGTCCAACGCCAGTGATGCATACACGAGAAACCGACTCAGGCGTCACTGGATTCCCCAACTCGCACAGGAATTCAATCCGCGTCTAGCCAGGTCAATCGCTCGCTTGGCCGAAAGCCAGCGAAGGGATGCCGAGTGGATTGGCGGCCTGGTGGACACGGCCTCGGCGAAGTTCTGGGCCCTGAAGCCGGACGAGGCTCCGGGCGGGGCCATGGAGGCACCGTTCCTGGAAATGACAGAATCGGGGTGGGCGGACCTTCCCGAGGCCTTGGCGCTTAGGTTGGCGAATCGGGCCATGCAGGAGATGGGGGCGGCCAGGGATGTGAGCCGGGTTCACCTGCAGCGGATTTGGCACTTTCTGAGCCGGATTGAAGCGGCTTCCGGGGCGACTTTGGAATTGCCGAGGGGGTTGCGCATCGTCCGCGTGCGCGGAGGATTTAGGATGGGACGCATTGGGGTCGATGAGTAGGGTCCATGCTAAGATTCTATTCTTCGCCAACCGCGCTCCCCTTGGGGATCCTGGCTTAGGGAAGAGCGAATCCAGGGAAAAAAGGGGAAAAGTGCGTTAGGAGTCACTCTCGGCCGAACCGCGAGCCAAGGGCTGGCATCTCTTACCCGGTTGATTGCAATTCGATGGGTGGGGGTGGCGGGAGACCATCCGCGATGGGGCGCGACGAGGACCGGAGGCCAGCGGGTTTTCGGCAATTGGAATTATTGAGCACGAGGATGCACAGTGAATCAGCAGTTTTATAAGAATATGGCGCTCTGGGTCGTGATCCTAGTGGGCATGTTGATGCTCTTTACGATGTTGCGCCAAGATCAGGAGACCCCGCCCGACCTCGCGTATAGCGACTTCGTGATTGCCGTGGAAGATGGGCAGATCGCGGAGATCACCATCGAGGAGGGCAGTATCAGCGGCATTCAGGTCGATGGCGGAGAGTTTACCACCTATGCGCCGACCATCTCCCAGGATCTACTGGCGCTGTTAAAGGAAAAGCAGATCAAGGTCAAAGCCCAGCCCAAGGACGAGGGTGGCTTCTGGCGGCAGATCATGGTCATGTGGTTTCCGCTCCTGCTTTTCGTCGGAATCTGGATTTTCTTTATTCGGCAAATGCAGTCCGGGGGCGGCAAGGCGATGAGCTTTGGCAAGTCCAAGGCTCGTTTGCAAACGGAAACCCAGCAGGCTGTGACTTTCAAGGATGTCGCGGGGATCGAGGAATCCAAGAGGGAACTCGAGGAGATCGTTGAGTTCCTCAAGGAGCCCAAGCGCTTTACTCGCCTCGGGGGCCGAATACCCAAGGGCGTTCTACTCGTTGGCCCGCCTGGTACGGGCAAGACCCTCCTCGCCCGGGCTGTGGCAGGGGAAGCGGCGGTCCCCTTCTTTTCGATCTCGGGTTCGGACTTTGTCGAGATGTTCGTTGGCGTCGGTGCATCGCGCGTTCGAGATCTGTTTCTTCAGGGGAAGAAGCAAGCACCGTGCATTATTTTCATCGATGAGATCGACGCGGTGGGTCGCCAGCGCGGGGCAGGAATGGGAGGTGGCCACGACGAACGTGAGCAGACTCTCAATCAACTCCTGGTGGAGATGGACGGCTTTGAGGCAAACGAGGGTGTGATCCTGATTGCGGCGACCAATCGCCCGGACGTACTCGATGCGGCTCTGCTCCGCCCCGGTCGATTCGATCGTAGAGTAGTTGTGCCGCGGCCGGATCTTCGAGGTCGCTTGCAGATTCTCAAGATTCACACCCGCCGGGTTCCCCTGAGCGACGACGTCGACTTGGAACTCCAGGCGCGTGGCACGCCCGGCTTTGTGGGGGCGGACCTTCAGAATCTCGTGAACGAAGCCGCGCTGCTGGCGGCCCGGCGCAACGCTCAGCGTGTGGCTCGCTTGGACTTCGAGAATGCGAAGGACAAGGTGCTCATGGGGGCCGAGCGCCGAAGCATGATTATGAGCGATGAAGACCGGCGGATTACGGCTTTTCATGAGGCCGGTCATGCTCTGGTTGCCTTGATGACGCCAGAGCACTCGGACCCTGTGCACAAGGTGACTATCATCCCGCGCGGGCTTGCACTGGGGCTTACCCAGACCCTGCCCGTCGAAGACCGGTTGAACTATACCGAGAACGACATCTTCGCGATCATTCGATATGCCATGGGTGGGCGAGCGGCGGAGGAACTGGTATTCGGCCATCTTTCGACAGGGGCGTCGAATGATCTTGAGCAGGCTACAAGTTGGGCCCGAAGAATGGTGACCGAGTTTGGAATGAATCGGAAGCTCGGTCCGGTGAGTTATGCGAACTCTTCGGGTGATGTTTTTCTTGGGCGTGACATGATGGCGCGCAAGGACTACAGCGAGGAGATGGCGAAGCAGATCGATGAAGCGATCAGTTCGACGCTTGTGACCATGTACGATGAAGCTCGGGAAATTCTCAATGCCAATCGCGATAAGTTGGATGCGATCGCCGAGTCGCTCCTTGAGAGGGAGACCCTGGAAACCAGCGATCTCGCGTTGTTGGTGAACGGCCAGGAACTCCCGCCCATGAGAGCGCCGAGTGCGGAAGAGTCCGGGAATTCGACGAATTCCGGTGGCTCAAATTCGGGTAAGGGGATTGAGGACGACGACCTTCCGGATCCCGAGCCCTTTCCCAGTTGAGGCCGAGCGCGAGGAGAGCTTGAGTGGGTAGCGACGGAGTTTTCCCGCCTGGGCGAGTGACGCTCGTCGGAGTGTTGAATGTCACACCGGATTCCTTCTCCGACGGGGGGGCCTTGCTGGATGGCTCGGGTGCGGTGTCGCTGGATCGAGTGCTGACTAGAGCCCGGGTGCTGGTTGAGTCCGGGGCCCATGTTTTGGATGTGGGCGGTGAGTCCACACGCCCTGGGGCTTCTGAGATTTCAGTAGCAGAAGAAATCGAGCGCACCGCAAGCGCGGTAGAGATGCTCGTTCGCGAATTCAACGTCCCCATTTCCATCGATACGCGTCAAGCCTCGGTCGCGAATTCGGCCCTGAGGGTCGGTGCCCGCCTTGTCAACGACGTTTCGGGCCTTTCTCACGACATCGCGGTGGCAGAAGTTGCGGCGCAATACGATGCGGTTCTTATTTTGGGTCATAGCCGGGGAACGCCGGCAACCATGCAGGACGAGCCGTATTACGAAGACGTTCTGGCGGAGGTTGCCACCGAACTCGAGGCCTGCATCGGTCTGGCTCGTAAGTCGGGCGTGCCCAGCCACAACCTCGTGGTGGACCCAGGGATCGGCTTTGGGAAGCGGCTGGAGGACAACCTGCAACTGATTGCGAACCTTGGCTGGCTGCGGGGACGTCTGGGGCTTCCCATCATGGTGGGTGCATCGCGCAAGGGTTTTCTCGGATTGGTAACGGGGGATCCTGTGGGCGATCGGGACATCGCAAGTCACGCAGCGTGCGCTGTGGCGAGTTATGCGGGCGCCGATGCCGTGCGAGTTCACGATGCGGCGGGTGCGCGCCGAGCAGCTGCTGTAGGCCGAGCTCTGATGAAGGCACGTCGGAAAGACCTGCCGTGATCCAGGTGATTTGGACCTTCTTGAGCGAGATCGGTGATTTCTTTGCCGCCAACTTCGACCCCTGGCGGGACAGTATCGACATCTTTCTTGTGACCATCGGTATCTATTGGCTACTCCTGTTGATCCGGGGCACACGGGCGATTCAGATCCTTGTGGGCCTAATTGTCTTGATTGGCCTGAGTCTTGCCTCTGAAGTTTTTCAGCTTCCGACAGTTCGCTTGATCCTTCAGAACTTTTTGGGGTCAGCCGTTCTGATCATCATCGTGCTCTTTCAGAACGATATTCGGCGTGCGCTGGCTCAAGTAGGACGGGGATTTTTTCCGGCGGTTTCTGCTCAGCAGGAGTCTCAGATGGTGGAGGAGATCGTTCGGGCGGCCCAGAGTCTGGTGCAGAAACGGGTGGGTGCGCTGATCGTCTTGGAGCGCGAAAGCGCACTGACAGACCAGATCGAGGCGGGTCGAGTGATTGATTCGGTGATGAGTGCTGACCTTCTTGTGGCGCTCTTTTTGCCTGTTTCGCCCTTGCACGACGGCGCGGTTGTTGTGAGGGACGGCCGGGTGGCATCGGCGGGTTGTATCCTGCCCTTGGCTCAGCGCGACAATCTCCCAGAGGGGATCGGTACTCGCCATCGTGCGGCGGTGGGGATCACCGAGGAAACCGACGCGGTGGTTGTCGTGGTCTCGGAGGAGACCGCCGGGATTTCCGTGGTGATGGCGGGAGAGATGGTCCGGGAGTTGGATGCCCCAAGGCTGCGGGTCATGTTGCACGAAATCCTGACTGGCGAAACCCAGAAGTTTGGTTCGGAGCCGGGGGGAGATTCAGAGTCTCGAATTTCGGATGTCGAATCGACGGTGGCCGGCATTTCGGCTTCCAGGGGTTGAGTTCGCGGTTTTTTAACGAGGAAGAGGAACAATTTCGAGATGCGTCGATATCCTTCAGTGCGTCCCGGCTTGTTCCTGCTCGCGCTTGCCATCGCGGTTGTCCTTTGGGGGATTGCCTCGGGCACCAGTAATGCGGAGAAGGGATTCGATATTCCGGTAGTTCTGGACCGACTTCCTGAGAATCTCGTCATTACGGACCAAAGTATCGATAATATCAATGTGAGGGTGATGGCAAGTCAGGCCGTTCTACGCGGCGTCAACCCCACTGACTACAGGCTGGAAATCGACGTCTCCGGCGCGAAGCCAGGGGTCGCGGTGTATGACGTCGATCTCTCGAAGATCGAGTTGCCCCGAGCGGCTCGCTTCGTGAGTCATGCTCCGTCGCGTGTTCAGGTTCGATTCGAGAAGCGGGGCCGAAAGGCAGTCAAGGTTCGAGCCGATATCGAGGGAAGCCCAGCAGCAGGCTTTCACTTCGTCTCGGTCTCCACGGAGCCCGCCAAAGTGTGGCTTGTTGGGGCACGGAGCCAGGTGATGCGTCTGGACGAGGTGGTGACTGAAAGCATCAACCTCAGTGGCCTGAACGAAGACCAGGTGGTCGAAGTGAGAGTGAATCCGGGGGTCGGGACGGTTTGGATGGAAGACGACCGGCCCGTTCAGGTCCGGATTGAAATCCAACCGGATACGCTCCCCGAGGAGCCAGCCGATGCCGAGGGAGTAGGGATTCAACCGAACGAATTATCGTAAACAGGAGCCCCGGTTCTTCTCGTTGAAGAATCGAACGGGGAATTCCAGGGGTTGAAACAATAATATGAAGAGCGTCAATCGAAAACTTTTTGGGACTGACGGTGTTAGAGGGACGGCGAACGTTCATCCGATGACCGCTGAAGTGGCTCTGGCCCTGGGCCAGGCGATTGCGCATGTTTTTCGTCGGGCGGGGGACCGACAGCGCCGTATCCTGATTGGTAAGGACACTCGACTCTCGGGCTACATGTTTGAGGACGCACTGGCCGCGGGAATTTCATCCATGGGGGTGGATGTTCTGCACGTGGGCCCCATGCCGACGCCCGCGATCGCATTCCTGACCCGGGATATGCGGTGCGATGCAGGGGTAATGATCACCGCCAGCCATAATCCTTACCAGGACAATGGAATCAAGTTCTTTGGGAGCGATGGTTTCAAACTGGCCGACGAAATCGAACACGAGATCGAGGAATTGATCGAATCGGGTCGCCTGGCGGAATTTCGAGCGGGGGCTCACGAGGTGGGGCAAGCCGCCCGAATCGATGACGCGGCCGGTCGCTATGTCGTTTTCCTGAAGAATACCTTCCCACGAGATCTGACTCTGGACGGGATGCGAGTCGTGCTTGATTGCGCGAACGGGGCTGCGTATAAGGTGGGCCCCATTGTCATGAGGGAGTTGGGAGCGGAGTTATTTACTCTCGGTGTGGATCCCACGGGTCGAAATATCAACGAGAATTGTGGGTCATTGCATCCCCAAGGCATGGCAGACCTTGTTCGGGAAGTGGGCGCAGATATCGGGATCGCGGTCGATGGAGACAGTGACCGGCTCATGGTCGTCAACGAGAAGGGTGACCTTCTGGATGGTGACGTTTTGATTGCATTGTGCGGGCACGCCCTGGCCGAAAGTGGGAAGCTGAAAGGGGGTGGGGTGGTGACCACCGTCATGAGTAATCTCGGACTCGAGGAATCCCTGGCTGCGAGCGGTCTCGATCTAGTGCGTGCTCAGGTGGGTGATCGGCACGTGGTCGAATCCATGCGAGAGGGCGGGTACAACCTGGGTGGCGAGCAGTCGGGTCACGTGATTTTCTTGGACCACGGGACCACCGGGGATGGGCTGCTGACGGCGCTTCAGGTATTGGCCATCATGGCTGAAAAAAGGGTGCCCCTCTCGGAATTGGCAACGGGATTCAAGCACTATCCCCAAGTCATGGTGAATATCCCCGTGGCCCAGAAAAGAGACCTGGACGAGCTGCCTTCGCTGACTGCCGCGATTGCCGAGGTGGAAGAGAGGCTCGCTGGAAAGGGACGGGTTCTGATTCGCTTCAGCGGGACGGAGTTGAAGGCCCGAGTGATGGTGGAGGGCGACGACGAAACCAAGGTCTCGGAGTATGCGAACCACCTGGCCCGTGTTTTGGCGGATGCGCTCGCGAACTGAAGCCGGTGCTGCGAGGCGAGATCCAGATCGGTTTTGTGCAGGTGGGGACGCCCGGTATCGGGGGCGGACATGTCGTGTTCCGAGGCATCGGCCGAAGGTTTTCGCTGGGGAAGGAGGACGGTGCAGAATCGAGTCTGGTCGCTGGCATCCGCAGAGCGCATGCGGGCCCTGGATCGGTACACCATCGAGGAGTGGGGCATTCCCGGTGCACTGTTGATGGAGAGTGCCGGTCGCGCGCTGGTGGAATTCGTTCTTGAGCGGGCTGGAGCCTTGCTCGCGCTTCCCGATGCCGAGACGGTGGTTGTTTGTGGCCGGGGCAACAACGGGGGCGATGGGTTCGTGGTGGCGAGGCATCTGGCCCTGCTGGGCTTTTCGACCCGTGCGGTGCTCCTGGGTGATCCGGCGGGTCTGGCTGGAGACGCCGCCGCCAACTACCGGCGCGCCCGGGCTGTTGGGGTCTCGGTTGATTCTGCCTGGCCTTTGGCGCGCCCGCTTCCGCGCCGGGGAGTCGTTGTCGATGCTCTCTATGGCACGGGTTTGAACCGGGCGATCGGGGGCGATTCCGCCGAACTCATCGAGTGCATCAATGAGCTGGCATCTGCCTCAGAGGTGATGGTGATCGCCGCGGACCTTCCCTCGGGCTTGGACGCGGATACGGGACAGCCTTTTGACCACGCGGTGAGGGCCGATGCGACCCTTGCCCTGGGCAGCCCCAAGATCGGTCTTACTCTGGAGCCCGGGCGGAGCCTGGCGGGAAGCGTGGTGACGGCACGAATTGGAATCGCCGAAGTGATCGAGGGCGAAGAGCCCACTCAGGGGGCTGAAGCGGCCAGCCTCTGGTCGCGACGAGGGGCTTCGGATGCACTGCCGAGAAGAGGACCCGGGAGCCATAAAGGAAGTTTTGGCCACATCCTTGTGGTCGGCGGGGCGCGAGGTATGTCGGGCGCGCCGTCCCTCGCGGCCAATGCGGCCCTCCGTTCCGGGGCGGGTCTGGTGACGATCGCTTGTCCAAGGGAACTCAACGACGTGGTCGAGGCGCAATGCACCGAGGCGATGACCGCGCCCCTGCCGGGGACGTTGTCGGGTGGCTTGGCCCTTTCGGGCTTGGCTGAAGCCAGGGTGCTGGCCTCGGAGCGGGATGTGGTGGCAATCGGCCCAGGGGCGGGGCGCGATCCCGAGACCCAGACATTGTTGCGGGAATTGGCCGAAGAACTCGACCTTCCCCTGGTCATCGATGCGGACGGGCTGAATGCGTTTGAGGGCTGCCCCGAACGCTTGAAAGCACGTTCCGCATGGACGCTGCTCACGCCCCATCCCGGTGAGGCCGGACGCCTGCTCGGCCGATCGGCGGCCCAGGTCAACCGGGACCGCGTGGGGGCGGCTCGCGAATTGGCCCGGATCACGGGCGCCGTCGTTCTCTTGAAGGGGGCCGGCAGCATCTCGGCGAGCCCGGATGGGCGTGTCATTGTGAACCCGACCGGGGGGCCGAACTTGGCGACGGGGGGGAGTGGCGATGTGCTCACCGGATTGGTGGCTGCCCTGGTCGCCCAAGGCTTGGAGGCCTTGCCCGCTGCGGCACTGGGGGCCTACGTCCACGGGCTGGCGGGGGATCGCATCGCGCTTCGCCGAGGGGATGCGGGCCTGTTGGCGGGAGAACTCGCCGATGAACTGCCCGGGACAATGCAGGAATTGCGCGAAGAAGGGAGGAAGGGTGCTGAATCAAAAGGAGATCGACTGTCGACTCTGCTTCCGTTCCCAGGGGCCTGAGGATACCCGGGAGGTTGGGGAATTCCTCTCCCGTGGATGGGTCGAGGGGCGGGGACCCCGGGCCGGCAAGCTTGGGCCGGGTGCCCGGGCTGGGCTCGTGATTTCACTCGGTGGCGAACTCGGCGCGGGCAAGACGGTCTTCGTGAAGG
>CAWVXN010000007.1:0-18300 GCA_963933695.1 uncultured Myxococcales bacterium
CCATAGCCCGTAATCGAGGCATAGATGATTCGGGGATTGATCTCTCGCAGGGCGGTTTCACCGAGGCCGAGACGTTCGGCCGCTCCCGGCCGCCAATTTTGCACGAAGACATCGGCTTCCCGAATCATTTCCAGGGCCAGTTCGAGCCCGCGTTCGGACTTCAGGTTGATTCCGATGGAGCGCTTGCCGTGGTTGCAATTGGCGTAGAGGCCCGCCATGCCATTGCGATAGTTGGCCAACTGGCGGCTCTCTTCCCCGTATCGCGGAGGTTCGATCTTGACAATCTCGGCGCCCTGATCGGCGAGGATCATGGTGGCCAAGGGGCCGGAGATCACTTCACTCACATCGACGACACGAACGCCGGATAGGGGGCCAGCCATTTCAAAGTCCTTTCGGGTTCACCGGGTCGGTGTCCGTTGCAGATGGAGCTTTCAATCGAGACCGGTTCGCGCCTCGGAAATTTTTACGACGCGTACCGAGGGTTTGGGGTGCGCATCGGTACGGACCCAGCGCAGAGCCATGACACCGTGGTGGTGGCCCGCGGTTTCGATCCAATTTTCCGCATCGGGATCTTCATGGGCGACGACGATTCGGAACGAGCCGTCTTCGCGGTAGACGGCTCCGCCGCTGTTTACGTGGACTCGGTGGTTTCGTGAGTCGAGGGACTCCGCCCAGATATTGGCCAGCTGGAAATTCCAGTAATCACACTTTGGCGGCATGGCATCGATGACCAGGGCCTCATCGGGAGCGAGTTTCCACATGCCCAGCCACATCCGGATGTTGGGATCACCGCCCATCACGCGATGCTTCTCGAGGTCGGGCAAGTGGAAGTCGTTGATGGGAGCCTTCTGGGGAAATTCCATGACCCAGTCGGCAAACCACTGGGCGCACCCCATGGCGTAGAGGGCCGCGCCCATCAGCTGGCCGGGAACGCGGTCGGGTTCAAGGGGGCTCGGAGCGCCCTTGGCCTGAAGACATTCGATCTCGACCTCGACGGGTAGCTCCTTCTCCCGGTGCAGGAAGGTCTGCCGTATCAGGATCTGCCGGGTCTGGTCCGTGGTGCGCAGCCAGTTGCCGGGTTGCTCGTTTTGGCTTGCCAGGATTTCGAAGCGGCCATCGGCCTCGACTTTGAGCTCCGAGTCGTTTAGGTGGCCGGCGCCCCCCGTGATCTTGTCCTTGGCGGCGAAGTTCTGGTTCTGGGCGGCGAAGCTCAGGTAGTGGATCGTGCCGCGCTTGCCGCGGATGCGGTAGTCGAGACGGGGATTGATCGACGCGCTCACGTAGTAGTTGTCCGGGTTGTCCAGGCCCATTTTGACGCCATCGGGCATGGGCCGAAAAATGGGATATTCAGGGCCTGGGTTCTCCCCGAAAGAGAAGAGTCCCGCCCGGAGAAGTCGACCCAGATAACGCAGTCCCTCACCCCGGTCGAAGAGCGTAGTCTCGAGATCCTCCCGCAGGATGACATCCCCTGCCTTCTTGAGCTGATCGCAAAAGTCGGTCCAGGCTTCGGCGGATTGGACCTTGTCGTCGGCAGTGGGCATATGGAGAATCCTCGGAATCGGATGGGCCTGAGTCGGGGGGCGAGCATAACAGCGCCATCGACAACGGGGTAGAATACGATTCTCAGGAAAACCCCGCCCCGGCAAGGAGAGAAAAATGAACGCCCAAGAATTCATGAAAGCGCTGAGCCTTGAGGAGAAGGCCCAGTTGACCGCCGGGGCCGACATGTGGACGACGCCCGCGATCGAACGTTTGGGGCTGCCGGCGATTCGGGTCACCGATGGTCCCAATGGTGCCCGGGGTTCCGCCCTGCTCGGCCTGGGCGACGTGACTTCGGTCTGCGTCCCCTGTGGTTCGGCCCTGGGCGCTACCTGGAATGCTGAACTCATCGAACGTGTGGGCGAAATGTTGGGCCAGGAAACCCGAACAAAAGGGGCGAGGGTGTTGCTGGCGCCGACGGTGAACCTCCAGCGTTCGCCGCTGGGAGGACGAAACTTCGAGTGCTATTCCGAAGACCCGCTGCTCACGGGACGCCTGGCGGCGGCGTATGTTCGTGGCGTTCAATCCCAGGGTGTGGCCACCACGGCCAAGCATTTCGTGGCCAACGATGCGGAGTTCGAGCGCAACACAATCGATTCGGTGGTCGACTCTCGGAGCCTTCGGGAACTCTATTTGGTTCCCTTTGAATTGATCGTCAAGGAAGGCGGGGGCCTTGGGATCATGACCGCCTACAACCGGGTCAACGGAACCTATTGTTCCGAGGATGCCGAACTCCTGACCCGGATCCTCCGCGACCAATGGGGCTTCGAAGGCTTTGTATTGACAGACTGGTTTTCGGCGGGCTCCACCGAGAAATCTTCTTCGGCGGGTCTGGACCTCCAGATGCCCGGCCCGGGGCGCTTTTACGGCCCGGCCTTGGCTGAGGCCGTGCGTGACGGGCGAGTCGAGGAGTCTCGGCTGGATGCCCAGGTGGGTCGCATGCTCGCTGTCTGGGAAAAAATTGGTGCCTTGGAAGGGGGTGCGCCGGAGGCGGAGCAGAGTATCGATCTTCCCGAGCACCGAACCCTGGCCCGGGAGGTGGCGGCGGATTCTGTTGTCCTGCTGCGCAACGAGGGCGTTCTTCCCCTCTCCCGAGACGGCCTGACTAAGCTTGCGGTGATCGGGCCCAACGCCGGCTGCGCGCAAATCATGGGCGGCGGCTCTGCGGCTCTGCGGCCTCACTACACGGTAACCCCGCTGGAGGCCCTGCAGGCCAAAGTGGGTGCAGGCACCGAGGTCATCTATGAGCGTGGGTGTTGGACCGAGAAGACAACGCCCGCCCTGGCCGCTCCGGCGCTCGCCGGTCCGGGCGGTGAGGGCGCGATGACGGTTGAATTCCATACTGGTCTCGAATGGTCGGGCGACCCCGTCCTCTCCAAGGTCGTGGACACTTCTCAGCTGCTTTACTTTGGTTCGCCCGGGGAAGGTCTTGAACCCGGGGCTTTTTCTTTTCGAGCCACGGGCCGCCTGACCCCCACCGAAAGCGGACTTCATGTTTTCACCCTGATTCAGGCGGGCCGATCGCGATTGCTCGTCGATGGAGTCGTTCTCATCGACGGCTTCGCCGATCCGCCGCCGCCCGGGGAAGCCTTTTTTTCTCTGGGCAGTCGCGAAGCCGAGGCGAGCTTTGAACTCGTGGCGGGCAAGCCGGTGGAGATCGAAATTCAATACGCGGCCGAGGGAGCGGTGATTCTTCAGGGCGCGAAGGTCGGCTTGCGCCCTCCCTTGGAGCGAGACCTGCTGGGCGATGCGGTCGCGGCAGCAAAGAGCGCCGACGCCGTGGTGCTTGTCGTAGGCACCAACGCCGATTGGGAATCCGAAGGCCACGATCGGGCGTCCATGGATTTGCCAGGGAATCAGGACGAGCTGATTCGCCAGGTCTGTGCCGCGAATCCGCGCACGGTGGTCTGCGTCAATACGGGTTCGCCCACCACGATGCCGTGGGCAGAGGATCCTGCCGCGCTCTTGCAGATCTGGTTCGGGGGCCAGGAAATGGCCGGTGCTCTGGCCGATGTGCTCTTCGGTGATGCCGAGCCCGGCGGTCGTCTCCCCACGAGCTTTCCCGAGCGGGTCGAACACAGTCCCTCCTTCGGGAATTTTCCCGGTGAGAACTCGGAGATTCGCTACGGAGAAGGACTCTTGATGGGCTATCGGGGGTATACGACTCGCCACCTTCCCGTCCGCTTTCCCTTCGGTTTCGGGCTTTCCTATACGTCGTTCGATATCGGGAAACCCCGGCTCTCGGCGACCACTTTTGAAGCGGGCGACATTCTGGAGCTAGAGGTCGACGTCACCAACACCGGCGAGCGAGGAGGCAGCGAGGTCGTCCAGTGCTACGTGGCTCCGGAGGCTTGTCGTCTCTTTCGGCCTCGGATGGAGTTGCGCAGCTTCGGGAAGGTTCGGCTCGAACCCGGAGAGTCCACCACGCTGACTCTTCGCCTCGACGATCGGGCCTTCGCCTACTGGGACCCGGCCGATGCCGAGTTCGAAAGCCTCCAGGCTCAGGGGGGCGCCATCGCAGTGATTCCCGTGGGTCGGGGCCATGGTCATCGGACCGAGCCCGGCTGGTACTTGGATGCGGTGGGCTATTCGCTTCTGATCGGTCGCTCGTCCGAGGAGATTGTCCACCGGGTTCAGATCGAGGTGGCCAAGGAGGCCGGACCCCTCACGCCTTGAGTAAGCCTTTGTGTGGGGCGGCGGTCAGGGCAGTTGGGCGAGAAAGAAGCGGACAACGTTTTCGCCCATGACCTTTCGGATCTCTTCCTCGCTGAATCCTTCGTCGAGCATGGTTTGGGTCAGGATGGCGAGTTCGCTGGCATCGAAGAGAACCCGGGTGGCTCCGTCGTAGTCCGAGCCCAGGGCGATGTGGTCCACCCCGATCAGATCGATGCCGTAGCGAATCGTTCGGACGACGCCGGTGGGGCTGTAGTCGCAGGCTGCCCCAGCCCAGAATCCTACTCCGATCAGCGCGCCGTGTTCGGCGAGTTCAATCATCAGGGCATCCTCGAGGTTGCGCGCTGAATCGCAGACGCCCTTGAATCCTCCATGGGACAGGATCACCGGGCGATCGATTAGCTCGAGCACATCCTCGACCATGCGCGGAGCTGCATGGGCGATGTCGATGACCATGGATCGCCTATTCGCCTCGAGAACCACCTCGCGACCAAAGGGGGTCAGCCCCTCCCCCGTCATGCCGTGGAGCGAACCGCCCAGGCGGTTGTCGAAGAAGTGGGTGAGCCCGACGACCCGCAGTCCCAGGGCATCAAGGCGGGCCAGGTTGTCGAGGTCGCCATCCAGGGCGTGGGCACCCTCCACGCCAAAAATCCCTCCCAGTGCCTGGCTGCCGCGCTCCCGGTCTTCCAGCAGTTTTTCCAAATCGCCTCGACTGCGAATGATGCGAAAGGTTTCGCCGGCTCGCCGATCCCAATCCGCCAGCCTCTCGCCCTGGTAGACGGCGCGCTCGAAGGGGCTGTTCCACGTTCCCAGGGGCCAAAGTTGCGCCATGGCGAGGTAGGTGATGGTGTCGGTATCCGACGAGTTGGATTCGTAGTTCTGGCCCGAAGGGCTTTTTGTGACCGCCGTCAGAACCTGAAGGGCCACTCCGCCTTCGCGCATGCGCGGCAGGTCGGTGTGTCCTCGATCCGCCCGGGTCAGCCAGTCGCGCTTCCAGAGCAGGGGGTCGGCATGGAGATCCGCCACGGGAATGCGGGCGTGCAGGGCGGCGGCCTCGGCGGAAACCACCCAGGGCGGGTGGGGTTCGACGGTGTTGAGTTGTTCCTCGACGAAACCGGCCAGCCAGAACTTGACCCCCAGGATGAGGACAAGAAGCACGAGCGCTTCGACCAGGAGAATCTTCCGTAGCATGGATACATCCTTCCGTGGGCTGTTCCCGGGAGTGTCGGCCGGTTTGGCAAGGCGTCAAGCCGAGATTCCGGGCGCGCGGAGGCATGGGCGCTAGTTTTATTTGGAACCGCCCAGGCGCCGGGCCGAGCTCGGAGGTTTTCATGGACTGGACAAAGATCGGAATCCCGGTTCGCCTTCAGCTGAGCTACCTGCTGCTGGCCGCGCTCTGGAACTTGGCGGGGCTGGCGCTGATTGCCCAGGGAATGCGCGCCCCCGGCCCCACCGCCTCCGCGGGGATCGCGGCTTATCTCCTGGCCCTTGCGCTGGTCATCTTCATCGCTGCTCGGAGGCTCTCCTGGCTTTATGGGTTGGCCTCGCTCCTGGTGGGGTTGGGCGCCGCCTCGGCCGTGGTTCAAGCCTTTCAACTCGATCCGTCGCTCTGGCCATCGGCGTTCTGGCGTTACGCGGGAATCCTGCTCAACGGCTTCGGGGTCTTGGCTTCGGTTTGGGGGGGCAGGGCGGCCCTGATCCGGCGCCGATTGCCGGCGGGGGCGTCGCTGCAATGAGGACGTTGGCCTCTGCTAGAATAGTTCGAAAGCAAAAACATTTTTTGGAAGGGTTCTGTGTATGTATGACCTAATCGTTCGCGGTGGCATGATCGTCGATGGCAGTGGTGGAGCGCCCCGGGAGGGGGATGTGGCCGTTAAGGATGGCCGAATCGTGGCGGTGGGTCGTGTCGAAGGCGAAGCGCGCGAAGAAATTGATGCGCATGGTCTGGCGGTGACACCCGGGTTTGTGGATATCCATACCCATTACGACGGCCAGGTGACTTGGGACGCGCACCTGACTCCTTCGTGTTGGCACGGTGTTACGACGGCGGTTTTCGGTAATTGCGGTGTCGGCTTTGCTCCAGTTCGCCCGAACGAGCGTGACTACTTGATCTCCTTGATGGAAGCGGTGGAAGATATTCCGGGAGCGGCCTTGGCCGAAGGCATCGAATGGGAGTGGGAGACGTTTCCTGAATTCATGGATGCGGTGGGAAAGCGAGAACTGGGGATGGATGTGGCCGCTCAGGTACCCCATGGCGCGGTGCGCACCTACGTGATGGGTGAGCGTGGTGCGAATAATGAAGCCGCGACTCCCGAAGATATCGAGCAAATGGCAGAGATCGTTCGCGGCGGTATGGAGGCCGGGGCCCTAGGTTTTTCGACCTCGCGCACGATCATGCACAAGGCGGCGAGCGGAGACCCCATGCCGGGCACCTTTGCGGCTGAGGATGAACTCTTTGGCCTCGGCCGCGTGTTGGGCGAGTTGGGCAAGGGCATCTTCGAGTTGGCCCCGGTTGGGGCCGCCGGGGAGGATGTCATCGGCGCCCGGGCCGAAATGGACTGGATGCGGCGCTTGTCCGCAGAAATTGGCCGCCCGGTTTCCTTTGCGATGCTGCAGGTGGACGCCGAGCCCACCCTTTGGCGCGACCTTCTTGAGGAGTCCCAGAAGGCGGTGGCCGAGGGCGCCCAGGTCTACCCCCAGACCGCGGGCCGACCCTTCGGCATGTTGGTGGGGCATCAGACCGAATACCACCCGTTCCGAGATCGCCCGACCTACGAGGGATTAATGGAGCTGCCCTTCGAGGAAAGAATCGCGCGCCTGGGCGAGCCGGAAGTTCGGGCGGCAATTCTTTCGGAAAAGGTGGACTACGACGATCCCATGTCGGCCTACGTGATGGCGAGCTTCCACAAGCTCTTTCCCCTGGGCGAGAAGCCCAACTACGAACCCGCCCAAGAGGACAGTGTCGCGGGGATCGCCGAGCGCGAAGGTCGCAGCCCCGAGGACGTCCTCTACGACTGCATGCTCGGTCAGGAGGGCCGGGAACTCCTGCTCTTCCCCCTGCTCAACTACAGCGATGGCAACTGCGATCCCATCTACGAGATGATCCAGCACCCCCGGGCGGTGCTTGGTCTGGGAGACGGCGGCGCCCATTGCGGAATCATTTGCGATGCGAGTATTCAGACATTCATGCTGAGCCACTGGGTTCGTGACAGAGATCGAGGGCCGAAGCTCCCCGTCGAGTTGGTCGTGCAGCGAATGACCTCGGATACGGCGAATCTCTACGGACTGCGCGACCGAGGCCTGATTGCCCCGGGCTACAAGGCCGATTTGAACGTGATCGATCTCGACACGGTGGGGCTGAAGTTGCCCGAAATGGTTTTCGACTTGCCGGCGGGGGGTCGGCGCTTGATTCAGCGGGCCGACGGGTATCGCTATACCCTCGTCAACGGCCAGGTGACCATGCGCGATGGCGTGCCCACAGGAGAACTTCCCGGTCGCCTGGTTCGGGGAGAGCAGAGCGCCCCCGTCTCCTGAGGAAAATTCTGGCGCGCGGCACTGAGCGGGTGGGTCTCAGGCCAACCAGTCCCGGGGCTTCAGGTAGTAGTCGAGCAGTTTTTCCTCGGCGGAGCCGGGTTCGGGCTGCCAGTCGTAGCGCCAGGCCACCAGGGGCGGCATGGAGGCGAGCACCGACTCCACTCGGGTCGCGGCCTGGAGCCCAAAGCGCGTGCCCCGGTCGTGGAGCAGGTTGAACTCGGCATAGCGCCCCCGTCGCAGCAGCTGAAAATTCCGCTCGCGCTCGCCATAGGGCGCGTCCTTGCGCCGGTTGAGAATGGGCGGGTACGCGAGCAGAAAAGCGTCTCCAATGCGGCGAACAAATTCGAAAGCCGAGTCGAATCCCCCCTCGGTGAAATCGTCGAAGAAGACCCCGCCGATGCCTCGGGGCTCCTCCCGGTGGGGCAGGTAGAAGTACTCGTCGCAGGCTTTCTTGAGCCGGTCGTGAAGATCATCGCCGAAGGGGGCGCAGGCGTCTCGGGCGACGCGATGCCAGTGGATGGCGTCCTCGTCGAAACCGTAATAGGGAGTGAGGTCGAAGCCCCCACCGAACCACCAAACCGGCTCGGGGTTGGCGCCTTCCGCCGGAGGCGTGGCGATAAAGAAGCGGAAGTTGGCGTGACAGGTCGGCGCATAGGGATTTCGCGGGTGGACGATCAAGGAGATGGAGACGGCCTCGTAGGAACCGCCGGCGAGATCCGGACGGCGCTCGGTGGCGGCCGGGGGCATGCGGTTGCCCGTGGTATGGGTGAAGTTGACCGCGGCTTTCTCGCAGACGGCACCTTCCTGGAGCACACAGGGGCGGGAAAGGCCTCCGCCCGGGCGAGGAATTTCGTCCCGTTGGAAGCGTCCCTCACCGTCAATGGATTCAACAGAGGCGCAGATCCGGTCCTGCAGGTCCATCAGGTACGCACGAACGGGGCGTATATCGCTCATGGATCTCCTCCGTCCCTTCTCGGTGAATTTCCCCGGCATGCTGGCTTTTCGTGATGGCTCCCGGGGGCGGTGTGCTTGGCCAGGCTTCTCTTTCTCTCGCTCTCTCTCGGCGAGACTAGTTGAAATAGAGCATTGGGGCACGGCGGGTCGAGGGCTGGGACGGGTCAAACTCCGGTGATCGAAGCCCGGTCGCCCAAGGGCGATTGCGGCTGGAATCCGGCATCGCCTAGGATCCGGGGTCGAATCGGTGGGGCGAAGTGGCGAGTATCCAGGGGGCACATGTCCGAGGGCACATCAGAAGATAGGGAGGCGCCGGGTCGCATCGAGCGCGCGCTGACCGCGTTGGTTTTCGCGGTGAGCCGAAACCCGTGGCTCACTCTTGGCCTGGCTGCAGCGATCACTGCGCTTTCGGTGATCTATTCCCAGCAGACGATTCGGATTAACTCCGACGATTCGGCGCTGATCAGCCAGGACGAACCCTTTCGCAAGGAGTACCAGGCCTTCATCGACGTTTTCCCCCAGTTCGATGAGACCACGGTGATCGTGATCACCTCGGATTCGATTGATCGTGCCGAGGAAGCGGTCAACTCCATGACCGAAGCCCTGATCCGGCGAACCGATCTGGTCGACACCGTCTACTCACCGTCCGCCGATCCCTTCTTCGAGGACCATGCCCTCCTCTACTTGGATGCTCCGGATTTGGAGGACGTCATCGACCGGCTGGCAGAGGCCCAGCCCGCACTGACCGCCCTGGCAGAAGACCCAAGCCTGCGGGGTCTGGTGGGCGAGTTGCAAGTTTCCGTCGAGCAACTTCTCGAGGGCGAGGAGTTGCCGCCGGGATTCGCTCGCATGGCCAATCGGATCAGTGAGGTCAGCGAGTCGCTATTGGCCGGCCAGCCCCGGAGCATCAGCTGGGCCGACGAATTCCTCGACCAGGAGGGCGAGGTCTATCGCATCATCATCGTTCAGGGGCGGAAGAATTTTGAAGAAGAGATCTCGACCAGCAAGCTGATCGGTGAAATTCGTTCCATTGGAGAGAGTCTGGGACTGACACCCGAGAACGGCGTGCGACTGCGTCTGACGGGCATGGTTCCCCTGGCTCACGATGAACTCGAGACTCTGCAGAGCGGACTATCCCTGGCACTGCTGATTTCGCTCAGTTTGCTGACAGTGATTCTCGGCTTCGGAGTTCGCTCCCTCCGGATCATCGGGTCGATCCTGGTGACCTTGCTGGCCAGCCTTACGTGGACCACGGCCTGGGCGATGCTCTCGGTAGGGGAATTCAACCTGATTTCCGCCGCCTTTGCGGTCCTGATGATTGGCTTGGGCGTGGATTTCGCCATTCATATTGGGCTTCGGTACGAAGAAGAAAGTCGACATTCCCCGTCGACCCCCGAGGCGCTGGCGCGTGCGGGGGGCAAGGCGGGTCCGTCGGTTGCACTCTGCGCATTGACTTCGGCCATTGGTTTCCTGTCCTTTGTGCCCACCCCTTACCCAGGGCTTGGCTCCCTGGGAATTATCGCCGGCGGCGGCATGTTCATTTCGCTGATTGCGACGCTCACGCTCTTTCCCGCCCTGCTCGCCCTGATGCGGCCACCCACCTCCCAGCAGGCCGGTCGGGTCCCGTTGCTGGCTCGTCTCTACCCCGGAGTAGAGCGTTGGGCCGGTACGATTGTGCTTGTGGCGGCGATTGCGGGTGGGGTGGCTTCGGTGTTGGCGACCCAGATGAAGTTCGATTTCAGCACTCTCTCCATGCGCGATCCCGATTCGGAATCCATGCGCACACTCCGGGACCTGCAAGCCGAGGAAATCGTCACCGACTACTCGGCCACGGTGATTGCGAATAACAGGCCGGCCGCCGAAGCTCTGGCTGCTGAACTCGAGGCCCTGGACGCGGTTCTCGAAGCCCGCCCGCCGAGTTGGTATGTGGCCGGGGACCAGGAAAACAAGCTCTTCATGATCGAGGATGCAGCATTTTTCCTGGAGTCCATTCTCAACCCGCCTCCGCCGGTGGCTCCGCCGAGCGATGCCCAGCGTCTGGAAGCGGTGGAGGGTTTGAGGGAGGCGATTTCCCAGCTGCCCCCGGGTCACGAATCGGACCCCGCCTGGCAGAGCGCGAGACGGCTGGGCGCGGTGCTGGATCGTCTCGCCGCCCAGCCCAACCCGTCGGCCAGTGCTTTGAGACTCGAAAAACTGGTGGTCAACGATCTGGAGGAAAGGATCGAGTGGATCGGTCGTGCGGTGACGGTGGGCGGGGTGACCTTCGAGGATCTGCCCGCCGAGCTTCGGCGCCGAAGCGTGTCCCCCGACGGACGCGCGCGCATTGCGGTGTTGCCGGTGGAGGATGTGCGCGACGCCGATGCCCTGGGTCGTTTTGTCACAGCGGTCGCCGAGGTTGCTCCCCACGCGACCGGTCGACCCGCGGTGGAGGCGGGCATCGGTCAGGTGGTTGTTCTGACCTTTCGAATCGCCATTGGGATCTCGCTTGTGCTCGTGTTCAGCATCCTGGTTTTCAGCTTGAGAAGTCTGTTCGACGCCTTGTTGGTTCTTCTCCCCATCACCCTGGCGGCGATGATGACCACGGCCACGGGGGTGCTCATCGATATGCCTTTCAACATGACCAATGTCGTCGTGATTCCGCTCATCATGGGGTTGGGAATCGACAACGGGATCCACGTCTTCTTCCGCTTTAGGGGGGGTGAGTCCCTGGAGGCGATGATGACTTCGAGTACGCCTCGGGCGGTTCTCTTGAGCGCAATGACCACCTTGGCGGCATTTGGTGCGCTGGCGGTTTCCGGTCATCCCGGGATGCACAGCATCGGGGTGTTACTTTCCTTTGCCGTGATCTACCTGATCGTTTGCACCCTGGTGGTACTGCCCGCCATGCTCGCTCTTTCCGCGCGCCGGGGCTGAGCCGGTGGGTGGGCTCAGGCCTCCCCGGTCCCGGGGGAGACGTCGGCCACCGGTGGCTCATGACGTAGAGCCGCCATGGTTTGATACCCGTAGCGCAGGGTTAGCGCGGCCAAGACACTCGCGACGCTCCACGCCAGTTGCGGGCTCACATCCACGCTTGCGGCGGCGGCGGTGGCGGTCCAAACCAGAGCCACGACGAAGCGGTCGAGGGTCGCCGTGGAGATGCCGCGCAGTCGGCTCAGGATTGGCCGACTGGTGAAGACCGGGTTCGAGAAGAAGCCCGCGACGAGCAGGGCGGCGCCGACCCCGTCGCCGGAAGGCGAAGCGGGCAGCGCTCCCCAGGCGATCAGTGCTCCCAGGCAGAGGGCCAGGGGGAGACAATCCCGACGCCCCTCCTCGAGCCTCCAAATTGCGCTGGCGAAGGTCCAAAGGGCCTGTCCTATGACCCCGGTCCCCATTAGAACCGCGAGGCTGGGCCACCCCGCAGCCGGTGCCCATGCGAAAAAATCGGTTCCCAGGGCGGCCACCATCAAGTAGAGACCGCTGACTGCGGTATTGCCCTCGATATCCGCGACGCGCCCCATGCGGAAGACGCCCGTGTATCTGAGCTCGAGTTGGACAGCGAAAAACGCGAGGGTTGCCGCGGAGAGAACGATAAGGGTAAAGAAGGGCGAGAGTCCCACGGCGAGGCAAGCGCCCAGGACGACGAAGCCGTTATTGAGGGTGTCGAGCCAGTGATCGAGAAATTCTCCCAGGCGCGAACTCTGGCCGGTGTTCCGCGCGTGGGCACCGTCCATGTTGTCCAGAGAGAGGTAGGCAAAGACGCCGAGACCGGCGAGCACCATGGCGACGGGGCTCGAACTCGCGAAGGCACCGAGCCCGAATGAAGCGGCGCAGCACAGGGTCGAGATCGCCGTCAGAGTATTGGGAGAGATCGAATCGGGGATTATCCCGAGCAGAGGGTTCCAGACCCAGCGCTGATAATACGGGCGGAGGATTGAATCCTGTTCGCTCTGGTAGACGTATTGCGGGTTAGTCATGGATCGATCAATCCTGTTGGCAATCGAGTCGGTTGGGGGAGCGAGCCTTCGCATCACTGGGCTCTAGACGTTCAGGGAGTTGCGGATTCGTCCTGGGGGTCTTCCGCTCTGTCTGGGTTCAGATCGACATCGGGGAGGTAGGCGGCGAAGGCTTCCCCGTAAATCTCCCAGACGGTGACGAAGAGCCCCGCCAGAATCGGACCCACGAGTAGTCCGGGGGCACCAAAGAAGAGCAGGCCGCCCAGGGTTGAGAGCATGATCATGAGGTCCGACATTTGGGTATCCCGTCCCACCACCCAGGGGCGAACGACATTGTCCACCATGCCCACGACGCCCAGGCACCAGAGGGCCAACCCGGCGGCGGCACCGACTTCGTCGTTCAGGTAGAGCCATCCCGTCGCCGGGATCCAGACCAGGGCGGTACCGAGGCCCGGAATAATAGAAAGTATGGCCATTAACGTGCCCCAAAAGGCCGCGCCGGGAATTCCAGCGACCAGGAAGGCCCCGCCGGCCAGGGTTCCCTGAAGAATGCCGATGATCAGAGAGCCCTTCAGAGTGGCCCGTGTTACGGACACGAACTTGCCCACCATGCGAAGTTCGTCTTCGGTATGCAGGGGTACGTAGTAGAGAATCTGGTTCAGAAAATTCCGGCCATCGCGCAGGAAGAAGAACATTGCGTAGAGCATCACGAAAAGAGCGAGTAGAAAGCTTGCGGTGCCCCGGGTTGCGGCTGTCAGTGTCTTGAAGAAGAACTGACCCACCATGGAAGTGACTTCGCCGAGCTTCGCGTAGATCTGGGTCTCGTAGGGGGCAAGGAAGTCGGGCAAGGGCAAGTGGTCGCCCAGGTTTCCAGCCCTGGATTCGGCAATTCGTGCTTGGAGCCAGGGAGCGATGGATTGTGTGATCTCGCTTGCCTGACTCGCGACGATGCCGAGAAAGGAGAGCAGCGGGGCCACAACGACCAAAAGCAGGAGCGCGATGGTGATGGCGGCGGCTAGGGCGCCGCGTCCGCCGAGGAGCCCGGTGAGCCGGCGCTGAAGGGGAAAGCTGAGCCCGGTGAAGATCGCGGCCAGCAGCAGGGGCGTCACGAAGGGGCGGATCATCAAGACGAAAGCGATCGAGATCACGGCCACCAAGCCCAGCAGGAACGTCTTTCGAAAGCGCTCTACGTGGAAGGATGGCTCATTCATGATCGGGTCCCCGATTCGGAGAAGGTCGCGTCAAATCGCCTTGAACGAATCCGAGTCTGATTCACACTGTACTCGCGCCATCGGTCACCGAGGTCCCCGGTCGACGGACGCGCTCCTGGGTCGATCTCAACTCTGGAGCGCTTCCTCAAGATGATCCACCAGAGAATTGAGTTCTTCGGGCATTCGATCCCCGAATTGCGCGTAGTATTCTCGGATCAGAGGAAGTTCCTGGAGCCATCCCTTCCGGTCCACGGTAAGCAAAGCTTCCAGGTCCCCGGCTTGGAGATTCAGTCCCTCGAGATCCAGGGACTCGGGGGTGGGCACGTTGCCGATCGGCGTTTCCACGGCGCTCGCATTGCCGTCGCAGCGCTCGAAAACCCACTTGAGCACACGGCTGTTTTCGCCGAAGCCAGGCCAGAGGAATCGTCCTCCCTCACCCTTGCGAAACCAGTTGACGTAGTAAACCAGGGGCATCTGGGCACCCTGTCGCTTGCCCACTTCCAGCCAGTGATTCCAGTAGTCGCCCATGTTGTATCCGCAGAAGGGCAGCATGGCCATGGGGTCGCGACGCAGTTCGCCGACAGTCCCGGCGGCGGCGGCGGTTTTTTCACTACTGATGATTGAGCCCATGAATGTTCCGTGGGTCCAACTCCGGGCTTCCGCCACCAAGGGAACCACCGTGGCACGGCGACCCCCGAAAAGAATCGCGCTGATCGGTACGCCGTCGGGGTTTTGCCATTCCTCGGAGATGACGGGGCATTGGCTGGCGACCGCTGTAAAGCGTGCGTTGGGGTGTGCCGCGGGAGTCCCGGTCTCGGGTGTCCACTCGTTTCCCCGCCAGTCGATGAGCGAGGCCGGGGGTTCGGGGGACATGGCCTCCCACCAGACGTCCCCTTCGGGCGTTTTCCCGCAATTGGTGAAGATGGCGTTCTCGGTGAGAGTCAGCATGGCATTGGGATTGGACGACATGTTGGTGCCCGGGGCCACGCCGAAGAAGCCCGCTTCGGGATTGATGGCATAGAGCCGCCCATCTTCACCAAATTTCATCCAGGCGATGTCGTCCCCGATGGTTTCGACTTTCCAACCCTTCACCGTGGGGTTCAGCATGGCGAGGTTGGTCTTGCCGCAAGCGCTGGGGAAGGCGGCGCAGATGTACTTGGAGTCGCCCTCGGGCGATGTGATCTTGAGGATCAGCATGTGCTCGGCCAACCAACCCTCGTCCCTGGCCATGGCCGAGGCAATCCGGAGGGCGAAACATTTCTTGCCGAGCAGAGCGTTGCCCCCGTAGCCCGAACCATAGGACCAGATCTCACGAGCCTCGGGAAAGTGCACAATGTATTTCTGCTCGCTGTCGCAGGGCCAGGGAACATCTTCTCGGCCATCCACCAGGGGAAAGCCCACGGAGTGCATGCAGGGTACGAAATCGCCGTCGGGTCCCAATGTCTCGAGGACTTTCGCGCCCATGCGGGTCATGGTCCGCATGTTGGCGACCACGTAGGGGGAGTCCGATAGCTGCACGCCGATATGAGCGATATGGGAGCCGATGGGTCCCATGCTGAAGGGAACGACGTAGAGGGTGCGCCCCCGCATGGAGCCTGCGAAGAGCCCGTTTAGTTTTTCGCGCATCTCCACGGGGTCGGACCAGTTATTCGTGGGGCCGGCATCGACTTCCTTCTCCGAACAGATGAAGGTGCGATCCTCGACCCGAGCGACATCGGCGGGGTCCGAGCGCACGAGATAGGAGTTCGGCCGGAGTTTTTCGTTGAGTCGTTCGGCGGTTCCCGATGCCAGCATCAACCGAAACATCTCGTTGTATTCTTCTTCGGATCCATCGCACCAGTGAATTCGATCGGGCTGGCAGAGGACCGCCATTTCCTCGACCCACTGGTTCAGCTTCAAGTTCGACGTCATCGTGCTGTGCTCCCCGAATTGCCCACAGGCTCAGCCCACGAGCTCCAGTGAGGTGGATGAAATAGCAGGAATTGGCTGGGGACTTCGGGCCGGATGACTCCATCCGGCGTGGTCCCGCCCAAGTATTCTGAGCCCGCAAATCTATCATGATTCAATCCCGATCGAAAAGGGATTTCGAAGCGAAAAATAGACTCTTCGAGGGACTGCCTGCGCTTTCCGATCGGTCGATCGGGCCATTGGGTCGGGGAGGGGGGAGGTTCAGGCGCCGTGGAGTCGGCCGGGTCGGGCCAGGGGGCGGATTCGGGGGCCCTTTTCCGGTGCGCCGGAGGTGGGGCCCCGAGGCCTCTGGCCCGGGAAGCTGGCAGAGCCCGGATGCGGGGCAGGGAAGAGCTTCCCGGGCCGGAGGCCCTGGATTTAGGGGTCTGGAAGCGCTCAGGGCCGGTTTGGGGATCTAGAAGCCTGGACCGCCCGGGGAATCGAAGCCCCGATTCCCCGGCGGATCAGGGGAGATTAGAGAGGCCGGGGCCCAGGCGGGCCGCGCTTCGAGAGGCGAGCCACTGCTCGGTGGGGATCGATTCGGTGGGGGTCGATGTGGCCTTTGCCTCTTCCAGGTCGGGCTCGAATTCGGTCCGAGCTTCGCCCAGGACGGTCTGCAGTCCGGCAATCATTTTGCCTCGCATTTGGGAAGTCAGCTCCTCGCGCAATTCCTGGGCCAGTTTTTGGCCGTCGAGTGCCCCGTTCCAGACCAGTGAATCCGGGCGCAGGGCCTCCACCATCTGCTGGCGGATTTCGCCTTGAACCGATTCCCGCATTTCGTCGGCGACCGCCGAAGCCCCCGGCGAAGGGGTCCAGACCGTCGCCTGGAGGGTCTTATGCTGGAGGGTCTTGTGTAGCGGTGCAGGCTCTTCAGCCGCTGTGAGACTCGACGCAATTGAGTTTGAGCTCGCTGCAATGAGTCCGGCGAGGGCCAGGGTGGGGATGGAAAATACAGAGAGAATTCCATGAGAGGAAATTCGATTTGAGACGGACATTGGTTTGGGACCTCCTGGGATGTGCTTCGGCCGGGTCTGTTTTGCCTTTGGGCTTGCTTTGGCTTCTCCGGGTCGAAGACGATTTGGGTCTTGGGTTACGGGATTAGAATCGGTCAATGCGCCCCCCTCGTCCGTGAACTGGGTCACACCCCGGGCCCGGAAGGCGAATCGACTATGAAAACAGGCGGTTGCCGGGGTCGACAGACACTTTGACCTCTCCTTCCCCAAGCCGAAGCGGGCGGGTGGGGGCTCACACTGACGGGCCCGTGAGGGTAAGCTTGGGTTAGACCCCTCTTCGGGGTTCAACTCGGAGTGAGAACCATGGGAGATTTTCGTCGCATCGTTTTCTCCGTCGTTGCTGCGATGGGGGTGGCCGCAGCAACCCTCGGTCTTGAGGCCGAGGGTTGGCTTGAGCGCCCGGACCTTCTGCTCTGGGACGAATACCTGCAGCGGGCGGAGCGCTCGGCGGTTTCCGATGTGGTGCTCATCGAGGTGACCGAGAAGGACATCCGGGCCGAGGGCCATTGGCCGCTCAGCGATCGTCGCCTGGCCGAGGCTCTGCAGGCCCTGGTCGCTTCCGGGGTGCGAACCGTCGGGTTGGATCTCTACCGGGATCTGCCGGTTTCTCCGGGCGTCGAATTTCTCGCGCGGGTTCTGCGGGACGAAACCCGGATTTTTGCCGTGAAAAAATTTGGCGATCCCGAGCGTGAAGGGATTCCCGGCCCCCCGGCGCTGGAAGCCTCCTCTCGCCTGGGGTTCAACGATCTCCTGCCCGACGAGGTCGGCGAGGCCGTTCGCCGAACCGCCCTCTACATGACCGAAACCCAGCAGGCCCAGACCTCTTTCGCCATGCTGCTCGCCCAGCACGCCCTGGCGGTCGAGGGGATCGGGCCCGGTCCCGATCCCGACCACCCCGACCGGATGCGCCTGGGGGCGGGTTCCTTGGCGCCCCTTACCTCCAGGCACGGGGGGTACGAGAATCTCGATGCCCAGGGCTACCAGATCATGATGGACTACCGGGCCTCGCCCTTCGAAACCTATTCCTTGGGTGAGTTGTTGGGGGGCGGGGTGCCCCCTTCGAAGTTGCGGGGCCGGGTGGCGATCCTGGGTGCCAGTGCCAAAAGTCTGCGGGATGAGTTGCCCGTGCCCCTGGGAGGCCGGCTGGCCGGCATGGAGATTCACGCCCAGGTGGTGGACCAACTGCTTCGAATCGCCCGGGGGGAAAGTGTCCCCCACCGGGTATTGGGAGCCTGGCCGGAAGCGGGCCTTGTCGCCTTGGTGAGCCTGCTGGGATCCTTCCTCGCTCTGGCCGGTGGTCGAGGGATTGCGGGGGGGGCGACGGCGTTGGTGGTCGCGGTTCTCGGTGGCCTTGGGCTCCTCTTGGGGCTGGGCTATGGCGCCTTCCAGGTCGGCTTGTGGATCCCCATGGCGGGCCCCATGCTGGCCTGGGTGGGTTCTGCGGGTCTACTCACCGCCTGGGTTTCGAGCCGGGAGAGCGCCCAGCGGGACGAACTG